>CALGJS010000505.1 GCA_937927835.1 uncultured Saprospiraceae bacterium
TTACCGTAAAATCACCAACTTCCCAAAATCCCGGGTAAAAAACTTATTCGCAGCAGTATTAACTTTTTCATACTCACTACCATCTTCATTTTTAGTAACCATTCGGTACAAATAGACACCATTGGCCAGCTTACCTCCATACTCGTCCGTTCCGTTCCACGTATAATCCGTCTGGTGTGTACCAACTCGTAAAGGACCTATTTCATCCTGAGTTATCTCTCTTACTATTTTACCACTTACCGTTAAAATCTGAATCTTATAGGTATCCGGAGATACGTCTCCTGTTAAGGTATAGACAAATCGGGTACTGGTGGAAAAAGGATTGGGATAATTTAGGACATTTGAAATCGCTCTCTTGGTAACAACTTCAAAAGCTGTTTTGTAATCCAGTTCACCACTGGCATTTCCGCTGACATCTTCCGCTTGTACCAGCAAGCTATAAATCCCATCTTGTGTAAACGTAGGGCTGTATCTTAATTCTGCCTTATCCTTTGGATTAATTCCCGGAGAAAAAGAAAGATCGGGGTCATCATATAATATTTCACGGGTGCTATTGTCAGGATAAGTCAATAACAATCGCATATGTGAGGTATCGGATAAGGCTAGAAATTGGTTTTCGTCTTTTAACGAAACCAAAATCTCTGGTTTGGCAGATACAACATCCCCATTCATAATGTGGATACCATCGAAAGTTACATCCATCAAAGGATTGATCTGATCTCCTTCTATAAAGAATTGAAAAGAAATAAAATTATTAGCCGTATTCAGTTCTGGTTGATCTCCCTCGGGATTTAGTTCTATTCTAAGTGTTTGAATACCGGATAAATCTCTGGTATCCAAAGTTGTAGTTACGGGAAAAGTTGATAGCGCGACTAAGGGACTTTCACGTTTACTCCACGTGACAACGTTATTATTGTTGTCTGTAACAGTATATTCGATCAATAAACTGTCCATATCATATTTGGTGATATTTTCTACATCGTATTCAAAACTAAAAACATCTCCTTGTGTAATGGTATCAGCAGATACCAAAAATCGACTGGCAGCATTAATAACTGCGTCTGGCAGACCAGTATATTTCACCCGCCAATAATCAAGCGTTGCACTCGTGTTATCTACAACATCCGAAGAATTGTAAACAACTCGTATGTAAGGAAAACGATCAGCATCGATACTATTGATCGAAAAGGTTTCTTGAGAGATGTTTTCATAAATGAGAGAATCAATTCCTAATCTGCTATTTAATCCAAAAATAGAAATACTGGTAGTGTCATTCTGACTATTTACACTATTTGCGTCATTTTTCCATTCAAGTTGTTCCCACGAAGCAGCAGGGCCAATCGCTTCGGAAGCTGCGGTTCCTTCAAACCAAAATCCCGTCAAACCTTGTTCCACTACAATTGCATCATTTATATCTTCGGCAATTCCTTCTGAAATTTTTCCTTCTCCTTTCTTATAGGAAAAAACATAGGGGACGGAACCTCGGGTAGCTAGTTTTCTAACATCTGTGGCTCCTTGTTCTTCTAATACACTGAATAAATTATATCCAAGACTCACAGAATCCTGTGCCCATAATTCCGGAGAATAGTCTGCGTTTACATTTCTTTGAACAGAATAAATAACCACATAGGTTCCGTCCGGAATCGTATCTACCAAAAGATTCAGTAGATCCTGCCTTTCTTCTGCCGTGTTTGTTTTGTAAGGAAATACAACCATTCTTCCTGTATGCCCAAAACTTCTGTATTTTCCGTAACCGTCTGCATCTTTTGGAGGATTTAACCAGTACTGGGCAGTAGTGCCATTTAAGATTGCAACTTGAAGCCCCGCTTGCACGGTCCATCGGAAAGGTGAGCTCCAGGATTGTCCATTATTAAAATAGCGAGGTCGGTCACTGGAGTCAAATATCTTATTTCTTATTCTAACATCCCGAACATTATCCGCAAACTTCATCTTCCTGTTACCTTCTTCCAAAATTAAATTATCATATTGATTATCTGATAGTTGATAATAATGACTATGGTTCCAACCTTCATTTTTTCCATTACCTCCTTCTGGCAAATACACAAATGAACTATTCATCCAGTTAGTAGAAATATCAGTGGAAACACTATCCGGACTTACCCGCCAATAATATACTTCCTCTTCCTGCCAGTCGATATCCGGTTGCCATTTAATTAATCCACCTGATTGATTAACGGATGTGCGCTTAATCGATTGACTATTAAATAGCTCTGTGGTATCAATTTCAATTAGGTAATTTTTTGCAACAGCTAATGGGTCTAACGTCCGGGCAATTAAAGTGAAATCTGCAATATCATCAACAATTGCATACTCACGGGGATAAGCTGGCTCAATACCACTACCTGTAATAAAAACGTTTATCCCACGTTGACCATTAATCCTTAATTCATTATTGGATTCTGCCGACATAGCGGGTAACTCATCTACTTGATTATCTGAGTCGACCGTAATATAGAACTTATTAAGTCCAATAGAAATATTACCATAAGTAGGAACACTTAATTGTAGTTCTTTTCTAAATTCTGGAGCTTTGATTTTTGTTTCTACCGGAACTAAACGACTACCATCTGGAAATTCTTGCTCAACTACTATATTGATTGAATCATCTACAAATTTTCCTATGTTTAGGACACTAAATTCAAGACCAAAAGAAGACTCTTGTACATTGATTACAGAAGGATTGAAATTTACGCTTTCCTGATCCACCACATAATCCGCCCCTTCACTAGGATTTAATTTCACTGCCGGATCTCCTTGCAGCGTAAACTGTTGTGCCAAAGGTCCTAGTGTTATGTTATTTGCGTTATTATATGTCTCCACAGTACTACGCAAAATATCACCCATTCCTTGGCCATACAATGTTCCTCCTGCCAACTCATAAAAACGAGACATAAACGGATTTAAACCAGAGATATAACCCAAACCGGTCGTTGCTCCAAATCCAATCGCTCCACGGTCTTCGTAATAAACAAAGCGCTCGCTAATCCCGCGGGCTGCGGTATGAATATTTCCAGAATAACAGCCCAAGGAAAACATCAATGGATATTTTCTGTAATTCTCGTAATTATCTGGATTGTCAATATCAAAATCAAAAGTACCTACTCCACTATGACCAAAAAACGTAATCATAGAAACACCGTTGTTAATACGGTCAAATATTTCTTCAGATTTAGATTGTTGTACCGGATCATTACTACTTTTAAACACCGAGGTAACCTCCGCTCCAAATGTATTATTCTCTATAATTTCTTCCATCCTCTCCAGATGACTACGAATGACTTCTCGTTCACCACCACCACCACCACCTCCCAAATGCAATATCTGCTTCATCCACGCCCGCTCCTCAATCGTCTGATTACTATTTTGCTGCACCGCTTCTAGATCTCTCACCTTTTTTAGATAGATCGCAATATCTTCCGCATTGGTCGCTGCAATCCTCCCCGTAGCTACCACAGGATAACGCTTCCCATTTTCTGATACTAATAAATTATCACTTCCTGGATATCCATACGTAGGCACAAATAAAGTCGATGCTGCTCCGGCTACTTGAGCTGGAGTTCGAACAGTATGGTACTCTCTTCCTTTTCCTATAATTAATAAATAGGATAGATCTTCCCACTGTGTTTTTACTTTCTGAATGAAATTTTTGATAGACAAAGGATGCCGATGGACACCATAAGCATACTGATTATATAAATCTTCTACCTCTACAACACGGGTCGTGAATCCTCCTCCGACCGCAGAACTTCGGTAGTTAGCATAAGCATCTACTTGGTTGAGGCCTTGCGAACTATTGGATAATCTAGCACTTGAAATAATAAGATAAGTGGCTGGATCTTGGGTGTAATCAATAAAGGTGGTTTCATTGACCGCATTTATTTGCGTAAAAGCAGTATTGCTTTCAAAAAGAATTAGATCTCGGTCCATAGCGGATGGAGGTAACACAATCCGAGTTCGTCCACTTTGTATAATCGCTTCAATCCTCAATCCATTGGTCAAATCGTATAAAACAGGAGCACCCATGGCATCGGAAAAATTTTCTATATCGAGCAACTTTGCTTCCGTCGAGGCTTCTACCGAAAAGGCAAAAGATGTCGCTCCACCAAAATCAAAACTCCGTGGATACCTAAGACTGATGAAACCCACAGAGTGTCGATCATTAGGACCTGCCGTTCCCGTAAATTTAACGGCAATATCTCCGGACAAAAGACTATTGGTTACCGGAGTAGTTACTTTTTTTAGTTTTACATTGTTAAAATTTTCTTCGTAAATCGGCGCTCCATTATTTAATGTAATGGCAATTGAATGACTTAGCTGCGCAGGCAGATTGGTCGCAAAATTGGTACGGAAGGTACTGGCCGGACCAGTGATCACCGGATTCACAGGCTGAATCGTATGTTCTGTAGTCAGTAGAAAAGGAGAACCAAAACCTTCTGTTTCATTATAATCAGAAAAAGAGGTTCCATCGGTGGTTTCTCTTTTTTTGATATGTGTATTTGTGAAAATTTGACGCTCATCGTACCAGAAAAATGGTTCTAACGGAGGAGGATTACTAAGGTCGTTATTAACTGGATCAAAACGCAGACTATTGTTTCCTGTTCCAGATACCCACGTCAAAAAATAACTCATCGTATCTGTCACCAAACTATAATCTGGATTCAACATCTCCTCATCTGGATTGGCAAACAAATGCCGGTCCAACTCAGACCGATTCTTTTTACCATAAAATTCAATATAGTCGCTAGCTCCTAACAAGCCTGCAGCAGAGACAAAAATCGGAACCTGTTCGCCCAATCGAAAAAGCTGATAATTACCCGTCGCAATCTGCGAAACTGGAATGCCCGCAGCAGCCAGCGTAGCTTGTGAGATTCGGTAGATACCATCCTCCGCAACCGGAATCTTAAAATACGACTGATCAAAATTGATCCACTCGTCTCCAAAATTCCCATTGGACATCTGGGCAAATCCTGCATTGATACAAAGGACAAAGGCTAAGATTAACGAATATAAATACTTCATTTTACTATGAATATGGTGTGAAGAAAGAAAAGTGAGGTAGGCACTGTTAAACGAGGCGCCATTTCCGAATAGATTCGATTTTGGGCTGGTTACGATGGTTATTTAAAACCGATAGGTCTATTCCATATCATTAACGATTTTAACATTATAAAAGTACCCAAAATGATACCGAAAACCAAGGTTTTTTACCGAAACAGCACTTTTTGTCTTTTTGTTTACCCTGCCCCAAAAAAATAACCCATCCCAGCAGTCAGCCAAGATGGGTTATTTTTCTATTTTTTAGAACAAAGAGTGTTTAATGATCCATGTTCTTATTGCTCGTTAGCATTGCATAATTATATGACTGCCTACCTAATGGTAGGATTAACAAATCAACTAATTAACAATTACTTATAATTATACAATGTTTATTATTTGAATTGAACTAATTATTTAGATAAGTAGCCTCGATTTACCCCTTAATTACCCAAAATTAACGGTAAGCCGTTGTCTCCACCACCAACAATAATTACCTTTGAATTAGGCGAATTGGCCAGCTCTAAGGTTGCTTCAATGCCCTTGTCTTGTAAGATCTTATCGGTCAAACTGGCATTCAAAATCCGATTAGATTCGGCTTTAGCTTCTGCTTCAATAATCTTACGCTCCGATTCTTTACGCTCTCGATCAAGTAAGAAATCATACTGAAAAGCCAACTGCTCCTCTTCTAACTTCTGCTCAATGGCCGCTTTTAGCTTTTCTGGTAGTTGAACTGAACGGATCAAGACCGCATCAATGACAATATACTTGGCTTGTACCGCCTTTAAAGTAGACTGCTCAATTTCATCTTGAATTGCCTCTCGCTTGGTAGAGTAGAGCTCCTCAGGAAGATATTTACCGATGACTTCTCGCGTTGCTGATCGAATTTCTGGTTTGATAATTCGTTCCACATAGTCAATACCGATTTCATCGTGCAAATGCCCGATCTTAGCTGGTAGTGGGTTAAAACGATAAGATAATTCTACCGCAATCGACAAACCATTCTTAGATAATACATCCATCTTTTCAAAGGCCTCGTTGACACGTACATCATAAATATACATCTTATTCCAAGGTGCAATTATGTGAAACCCTTGACCATAAACCGTCTCTTTATCTAGTCCATCGCTAAACGGTCGGAAAATAATACCTTTTTCTCCCGGATCAATATTGTGGAAAAGACTATTCGATAAGCTGATCAATAAGATCATTCCGATAAATGCCAAGATGGCGAAACCCATAAATTTATTTTGTTTCATGATAACAGTTTTATGATTAATTTATTCCAATTAAGTTGTTTAAGAAGATAACAATTAAGTGTTACTTTAGTTTTTAGGAAAGAGATGCTAGTAAGTCACAGTATATTTCATTTTTAGAATAGCAATCTCCCAAAGCACGCCTCGTTGTTGACAAATTTAACTAAAACCAGTGGCATTCTATAATTTAAGTTTTCGGTGAATGCTAAACAAACCGAAATAGGGGTTTTACTTGAATAATAGGATTGATTTTTACCCAAACAGCAAAAAATAAAAAACGCTTATTTTTACCAATATGAAATCCTTTATTTTCATTACTACTTTTAGTGCTTTTTTCCTTTTTGGGGATCAATTGATGGCCCAAGAAGGACAGAAAGTTGGATTCTTCATGCCAGCTGATACGCTCAATAAGGCACGAGCGTATACATTGATTGGAGGAACCACTGCTGGTTATGCAGCAACCATGATCGGACTAAACGCGGCTTGGTATGCAGGTTTTGAACGTTCTAGTTTTCACTTATTTAATGATTGGGGAGAATGGAATGATATGGATAAGGTAGGACATTTTTATTCCGCCTACAATGAAAGCTTGATCCTCATGTATGGTGGACTTTGGGCTGGAATGCCTCGAAAAAAAGCCATGTGGATGGGCGTAGGATTTGGAGCGCTCTTCCAGACGAGCATCGAAGTATTAGATGGCTTTTCCGAAAAATGGGGATTCTCTATCGGAGATATTGCCTTCAATACTGGCGGCCTCGCTCTTTTAGCCGCTCAGGAATTAGCCTGGCAGGAACAACGGATTACCCTCAAACTTTCTGCACATCCTGTCAGCTATCCTCGTACCACCCTCAATGCAACCAATGGCCAGGGAACCACCACCGTCGCCGATCGAGCCGAAGAACTTTACGGCGAAAAATTCTACGAAACCTTCCTCAAAGATTACAACGGACAAACCCTTTGGGCTTCTGTTAATATCCACGCTTTTCTAAAAAAAGAAAATACTAAAATACCCCGCTGGCTCAATATTGCCGTCGGCTATGGCGCCGAAAATTTACTGGGTGGCTTCGCAAACACCTGGACAACCGATGACCTCAGCTACACCGCCAACCCCGTCGACTTCACCCGTCGCAGACAATTCTATTTCTCCCTCGACATCGACTTTACTCGCATCAAAAGCAAAAAACCATTTCTAAAAGGATTATTGATTTGCCTAAACGCACTAAAATTCCCTGCACCAACCCTAGAATGGAACACCCACGGCGGCGGCTTCAGATTCTACCCTATATACTTTTAATTAATAATG
>CALGJS010000506.1 GCA_937927835.1 uncultured Saprospiraceae bacterium
TTGAATAAAAAAAGGGGTTTCACCAGCCCGCAAGATAATCAATCTCGTTAGACCAGCAAAACCCCTTTTGGTGTTTTAATTAAAAAATATTCCTACCCTATTCTGCCGCTACAGAAATCCGAATTCCTTCCGAATGACTCGTAAATTCAGGAGCATACATACATTGAATCGTCGTAATTCCATTCGAGAAATCGCCTGAATGGAAAACCCTTACTGGATATTCAAAAACATGCGTTCCTTTCGGTAACCAGCTAAAGAAAAAATTAGTCGAAACATCTTTGGTACTTTCATAATAACTCAATCCTCCTTGGTATTTCCGCTGACTCAATACATTAAGTGGTTCCAAACCACTCGCTCGCATATCCTTCATATGGACATATTCCATCGGACGATCTACGCGCAATTCGATGCGTACCTTCAATAAATCTCCAGGCACCAATTTCGTTGCTTCTGTTACTGGAATCAACTCCGGACCACGATCAGTATTCACCTGCTTAAACATCGCCTTTTTCAATTCTAACGGTGTCTCTTCAAAGGTCTTAATTTGATCAAGGTCTTCAAAATATTGCCAGTACATCGCTCCCCAAGCTACATTCGCATTAGGATTATTAATCGTGATCTTACCCATTTCTGGTGTAATCTCTTCGCCTTTCCAAGACGTTTTAAAGTATCCAGATCCAGCTTCTTTTTTAACTTTAGATTGATCAAAAACTTTACCGCCAATCGTGATATCAACTGGCTGATCTTCTAGCAACCAATTTGCGCCGCTGCTCAACAAAGCATAAACTGCTGAAGCGGTTGCCTTGGTCGTCTTCCAATGCGTCGTCTGCTTCGTCTTTAGCAGCCAAACTTTTAGATCATCCACTGTTTGCTCATCTTTTCCTACTTCCGCAAAAGCTTCAATCAGTAAAGACTGTGTTTCAATCGGCAATTGATACCAATAATATCCATACCTGCTTTTCCAGTACATTCCCATTTCATCATTCTTGATGGCTCGCTCTTTTAGTGAAGCCAAAATCTTGGCCGGTGTTTCTGAACGATCAGCACGGTGTAAGGCAAGCGCCAACATTCCTTGTTCATAATTATTCCTAGATAACCAATATTTATCGGCTTGACTATAATAATAATTCATGATCTCTTGTACTTCTTTGGAAACCTGTTGTTCTGGAAAGAACGAACGCATATATAGGTAATGGATTTGAATGGACGCTAAATGATCGTCTTCCATTTTCGATTTATTACGTTTCACATTCCGTTCCAACTTCCGGTAAGTTTCCACAAATTCTCGATCCAAGAAAGGAATCGCTTGGCTTTTTATCTTTACCAATTTCGGATTACTAGAAATTTCTTTAACTCCTAATTTATCTAAATGCCCAAGGCCTTCTAAAATATTCTGAGTAATATAACGGTTAGCACGTCCACCCGGCATCCAAGAAAAACTTCCGTCCCCCATCTGTCGTTCTTCTAGTTGACCGATGGCTTTTGCTTGTTCGTTGGCCATTCTATTCAAATCAAATAAGAGTCCGATATTCTTCATCTGCTCTTCTTCACTTTGAGCCGCCAATACCCAAGGAGTCTCTTCAAGTAGCGCTGATTTAAGTTCCTGATTTTTTCGCAAATTACTATTCATCGCCTCCGTTCCTTTCCACTGATCAAAAACTCTTTTCACTTTTGGATGAGAATTCGCCACCGAGGTAGCCAAGCTATTCGCATAAAATCGACTAAAGATTTGCTCTGTACAATTGTATGGATATTCCATCAAATAAGGCAAAGCTTTTACGGCATACCAAGCTGGGTTGCTCGTAAATTCTAGTGTCATCTTATGGTGTGCTAAACTGTTCGATTGTCCAGCTTTTGCCAATGCCTCAAAAGTAAAATCCTTCTTTGATTTTCCTCGAATCGGCAACGGCTTTGCTTCTGTAACTAGCATTCGATTAGTCACTACCGGAATCGTACTTTCTTCTCCATCCGCATACTGTCCCGCTCGTGCAATTACGCGGTGTGTTAATGCAGTTGCTTGTCCATATGGAATCTTTAACTTCCATCGTAATGCGGTCGATTGTCCGGCAGGTGCAGAGAAGCTGGTTGGCTTCCCATCGTTTTCAAACAATACATCTACAGACTTCATCGTCAAGGCATCAAAGAGTTTTAATTCCGCTTCTCCCGACAATGGATTCGCTGTCAAGTTATTCACCTTGGCGGTAAAAAACAACTCGTCACCTTCGCGTACAAATCGTGGTGCATTCGGGACTACCATCAATTCTTTTTGCGTCACCACTTCATTTTCCGTTAATCCAAATTTTAAATCTTTAGTATGAGCCATTCCTAAAAACTTCCAGCGTGTCAAGGCCTCATTCATCGTGAATTTTAAAATCACATTACCCTCTGCATCCGTTCGCATATCTGGGAAAAAGAAAACGGTTTCGTTTAGGTTTGTACGGACTTTTACGGGCGCTTCATCGGTTGACTTTTCATCAGCTGGTTCTCCCCCAGCAGGTGGTGACGTTGGGTCTGCTGATTGATTTGCCGCTAGATCTCCAACCTTAACGGCTGCAAACTCAGCATTCGAGGCTCCATCCGCATCCATCATTGACTCCTCCATCTCTGGCGCTGGTGATCCAGCCATCGGCATTGAATCGTCTCGACTTTTCGACATTCTACGAGATGCCATCGGATAAACTCGATAATTGTTTTGACCAAAACCAAACCATTGCCAAATTGGGTAAATGCGTTGATTATAAGTCTGTTGTGGATTCCAATTTTCTTGATAGAGTTGACTATAGTCGGAACGATAGCCTTGCATTTGCCAACGTAATCGGCTGTAATTATTTGGATAGATATTATAATAAAATCCGTGTGGTGCAAACTCATCTAGCGAAGCATCATACAACGTTGCTACCATTTCTGCCGCTAGCTTTTCTTTTTTCGGTCCGCTAATTTTGATCTGCCACTCTTCTTCTTGTCCAGGCTTTAATTTATCTCGGTAACTCAAGTATTCAAACGTCAAATCTTTGTTCGACCAAGGCACTCGAATCGTTCTAGAGTTGGATTCACCTCTAAAGTGTTTTGCAAAACTATAATGGTAAAAAATATTTCCTCGATGGTTTTCTTGGATCGCTATTTTCTCAGTTTGTAAACTATTCAGGTCTAACCATTTTTGAGCAACCATTTTACCATCTACCTCTACTTCAAAATATATTTTTTGGTTGGCGTAGCTAGAGCCAAAATGTAAAGTGGCGCTTTCTCCAGGTTCGTAAGAAGCCTTTTCTAATTGGTGAAATAGTTGTTCTCCTCTAATAATAGGGTTTGAATTTAAGTCGTAAACCGCAACATACTTTTCCAATTCTACTGGAGTTCCATATCTATCTTCTGTAGTCAGCTTTACGCGGTAGTGACCAACTGGTAATGACTGAGGTAAAGCAACTGTTTTATTTTTTTCTGTATCAAAATTGATCGAAATCGGCTTGCCATTTGTTGGCCAGTTTGCTTTTTCATTTTCATTTTTAAAAGCATACTGTGGGAAAGCAGATTTAAATTCTCCTTCCTTCAAGACATAGGTATCTGGCTGTCCCCAAAACCTTTTGACCAGTAGATTTTTTGGAGCAGTAATTCCTTGAATTTCTATTTTCCCTTTCGCTGCTGCGAAGCTACCACTGAGGTTTTTAGTAGAAATATCAATAGACTTTAAACTGTCTCGACTGATCGTTCCGGGCAATCCCATTCCAACGGATAAAGCAACAGAACCAATCCGAACGGTAGTACTTTCACTTCGGGTTTCTCCTGTAATATCTACAACATCCACACTTATTTCATAAGAGAATTCAGGCTTATTTTCTAAATCAACCATCGCATCAGGAATCGCAGTAAAATCAATGGTAAACTTTCCTTCCGCATCCGTCTCGGTCGTACCGTTTATAATTTCCATCGCATTGTTTCCAACCGTAGGATAAGGTCGATAATATCCACGGTAATAAGGTCGCCAGTAAGGATATCTTGCTCGACGAGACACGCGATAATTGACCGTAGCACCATCCACATTATTTCCAGCAAAAGCTTTAGCATTTCCAGTAACGGACACCTCTTCGTTTAATCGATAAGCCTTTTCCACTGGTTCAAATCCTACTTCAAATTTAGGTCGTTTGTATTCTTCTACCCGAATGGAAGCACGTCCGTTGACTTTGTTGGAAACAATACTCATTCGTCCTAACAATCCAGAACTTGGTGCGGTAAAATTACCGTTGAAGGTTCCAAATTCATTGGTCGTAAAATTTTTAGTCGCAACGACTTGGTTATTTGCATCATAAAAGATAACCTCTACTTTTTCATTCGGCTGAATCCTAGGCATCTCCTCTTCATCCTTATAAATCACGATCCCTTTAAAGTACACCATCTGCCCTGGCCGGTAGATCGCACGATCTGTAAAGTAAGTTGTCTGATAATGTCCTTGTCTACGATTACGATCATCCCGAATGTATAGGCGATCATTTAGCTTTAATTCGTCTGCTCCTTTTTTGATCGTATAAGTCACTTGTGATCCACTCGCAAAACTAGCAACCACTTTTCCATCTTTATCGGTAATAGACTGTGATTTTTTATCCTCATTATTTCGCGTAGCACGATTATAAAACTGTACATTAAAATTCACCTCCGCTCCTTGGATTGGATGTCCGGTATCTCGATCATAAACAATTACTTCTGCATTTGAATCTTGTCCTCTAGACCAAGATCCAAGATTACTGATAAAAGTTTCAGACAAGGCAACCGCATGATTGTCCATAGTAAAATCAGGACTAGTAGAAATCATCAAGGCAAAATGTCCTAATGGCAAAGATTGTATTTTCAGCTCCGTTTGGTGTTGTCGAAAATCTTTAAGATCTGGTAAAGTTTGACTCCAAGATTGAACAGGTGTTTGTCGGTTATAGATATTAATTTGTTCCTGTCGATTTTTACGACTCAATTGACCTTTTAATCCACCAGTCAGTCGAATGGCTTTAAAATAAATCTTATCAATATTTTTATAAGTAATCAAAGTCAGCAGCGGTTTATCGGTTCCATTGACCAATTCTACTTGCTGACTTAGGTTTTTACTTTCGATACTAATTAAAAGGTTTCGGCAATCAGAAACTTCAGAAGCATTAGGATATAAGTCGATTGCTTTCTTACAAAGTTCTCGAGCTTTGATGATTGCTACTCTATCTTCTTCCGATCCACCTTCTTGAAAAGCAAGACCTTCAGAATTGAATTGTTCCGCAAGTTTATGATAAACCAAAGCAGTCATTTTTTCTTTAGGATAAGTATCGATCAATTTCCCTAAAAAGGTTTTATATAAAGTTGGTTTATTTTCGAGTACTGCGTTGGTATTTACAAAAGCGATTCGTTTTAAGCTGATGTCAATCAAGGCCGGAATATTCTTCGCTTCCAAATGATAACGGGTCAACTCTTGCATCAACTGAATCGTCTTAAGTTTTGCGGAAGTAGTATCTTTTGTTTCTGGCTGATAGCTTAGGAAGTCATCATTTGTTCCGATGGCTCGTTTGTCAGTGATATAAAATTTATAAGCAGGTTCGGTTAAGTTATTTTGCTCGTTGGCAAAAAAGTCAATGGCATGGTGCGCCAAGATATCGTATAAACTTGGTCGCAGTGCTTCCGTATTTTTTCCTTCGCTCAAGATGGCTCCAAAGTCTTTGGATTTGATTAATCTAGTCTTATCATTCTCGACCGAGGCGAGGATTAATGACCGAGACTTTTGTAGAACCTGGTTAGGTGACCAAGTTTCAAAATCTCCGGTTGGTTCAGCGGTACTGGTCCGATCTCGAAAACGCCAGCGATTCTGGCTTAAGTAATTAGCGTATGCCTGTCCTAGATAAGATTGAAAAATCTGTCGCATTGGAAAGCCACTCGTCTCCAATTCTTTTTCCATTAATTTAATCGCCTTGCTTTGTCCTTCCTCTTGTAGTTGCCCAGTAAATTTACCGAGGTATAAAACAGTCTTGACGATTTGAGGAGGATTGTTGTCATTTTTGGCGCGTTGATAAAGTGCTTCCACTTCTTTTAAAGCAGATTCAGGAAGACCTTTCTGTTCGAGCGATTCAATCTTTTTCCAAGCTTTGGCATAGTCGTCGTTCATTACAGGTATCATAGAAGGAGGTGTTTTATTTTGAAATCCCGAAAGGAAAAAAATAAGTAGAATTGTTGCCGAAATAGCGGCGGTTGCAAGCAATAGTTTTTTCATGACGATTTTGTTTTAGTCTCCTATCGAATTTATTGAGAATAGGAGGATTTTGGTTTTTTGACTTATTTAAAATTATTCTGTCTCTGAAGTTGTTTAATAATTCCAAAAGCAGCCGAGAGTTAGAGAAAATTTTTCAAATCGAGCCTTTTTTTGAGTGAATAGCCGCGCTATTGACGAGAAAAAAGGGGAAGAGCCTGCCTGCCGGCAGCAGGTTGGAGAATTTTATCAACTCACAGGCAATTTGGGAGTTATTAAGCACCTTCATACATAAGATGGTAATAATAGTCCCTTAGGTTGGCCAAAATACGAATTTAACGGGATTTTAACAGACTGAAAATCAGGGTTTTCTGAGGAAAAATTGGGTTTGAGATGGTAAGGGTTTTATGGGGACTGGGTGAAGGGGATGTTCGGATGGGTAAATGAATTGATGTGCGGTTTTTTTGATGGGCAGATTTTTTGATGAGTAGATGCGAGAATTTGTAATTTTTTGAGGAAAAATGTTGACAGATTGTAGATATTCAATTGAGTAAATGTGCCTTTTTTTTGATAAGCGAGGGGTAAAATAGTAAGGTTGCCAACTTCTATTATTTAGTTTCTTCCTATTTATCAATAGATAGAGGGAATCTACGCATTGAGGTTGAAGTGCTTTTTGACGAAAGTCATATATAAATGCTGGTTGGATTCACTCGATCGTAAATATTCTTTTAGTATTTTTTTTCATGCAGAGGTCGCAGAGGCGCAAAGACATTCAATGATATTTTTTTTTATGCGTTTGGGTCGCGCAGAGACGCAGAGACACTCGACCGTGTATATCTTTTATCTTTTTCATCTTGAAGAGGCGCAGATTTTTCCCGGACTTGCTTCTGGAGACACTCGACCGTGTATATCTTTTTGCGTAACCACTTTTTGTAAATAATGAAGATCTCTACTCCATCAGGATTTTTATGGCTAAATCATCTCGCCAGGGGGAGCCAGGGAGCATGCTGGTTCGTTCTAGGTCTTTGGTGATGATTCCAAATAAGACGGGGGTTTTGTAGAGTTTTTTTGGATATGGTGTATAGCCATCCGTTAGGACGACGACGACGTCTGGCACGGGTTTTAGTTCGAGTGCTGCTTCGATTCCGCGGATCATATTGGTGCCTCCACCGCCGGGCATGGAGGTGATTTGTCGGAGGTCGGTATGTCGAGTTAGCAGTACGGGTTCGTAGGCTTTTGCATCGCACGGAATAATTGTAACTGGGGTGTTGAATACTTCAAGGATTCCGCAAACTTCGGAAAGGATTCGGTTTAGTTGTTCATCTGAGATGGATCCGGAAGTATCTACGACGCAAGCGATTTGTCCGGTGAGATTGCCGGAGAGTGCTGGCGGAATTAATGGTTGATAGACGGCCTGTCGACGACTTGGGCGTGCAAAACTATAATCGATTCTAGCGCCAACACTATGATTGATGGCTCGGCTGACTCGATGTCGGAGCACCTTTCTCCAATCTACTATGGGACGTAATTTTTTACCGACCCAGCGTTCCCATCCGGCGGGAATTAATCCGGCTTTGGCAGCTTCGTTCATTTCCTTGGCGACGGCTACTCGAATTTGTTCTGTTTCAATTTCGTCTAGTTCTTGTGGTTCATCATGGCCGGTGTCCATCTCCCAGGGACGTGGCGTGTTGTGTACGCCACTACCTTCGTCGAGCAATTCGTGATACGGTGCATTGGGATCTTTTTGAGGTTCGCCTCTGAGATCTTGATCTGGTTCGGGTTTTTGGGAGTCTTTATTTTCTCCTGTTCCATCGGGATTGGATTCGTCTTGATCGGAATTTCCATCTTGTTGGTCCATTCCCTCTCCTTCTTCAGAGTCGTCAGAATTTTGAGGGTCTTTATCTGATTCATTTTGATCACCCTCCTTATTTTCTCCGTCTTGTTCAGAAGTATCGTTGCCTAATTCTTGATCATCATCATTGTCGGAACCTTGTGGATCGTCGGTGTTGTCTGCATCCCCTTTTTCTTGTTCTCCTTCCTGTTCTGGATGGTTGGTTTCTGCCTCCGATTCTTGTTCGGTATTTTCTTCCTCTTTTTTTTCTTCTTCTTGTTGATCGGCTAGGATTTTGTCCATTGCTTTGGCTAAGCCTTTTTTTAGCTCTTGTTCGCTTTTTTCGGTGAGTTTTTTATAATAAGTTTCTGCTAATTCTCCGGCATTCATTTTAAAGGTATTTGGGTAGATACCTGGATATAATTCGGGTGCTTCGAGTCCTTCCCAATCGCTGTCATTGATTTCCATATCTGCGGCGATATTCCAAATTTGAGGATCGACGGCTCCTTCTGCTGCTCGTTGATTGTGCTCTCGCAGGATATGTGATATTTCGTGAATCCATAGAAAACCTATTTGCTGGAGGGCTTCCATCTGATTACTGGTCTCAATTATTTTTTGAATTTTTAGGGGATTGAAATAGATATTGAGATGTCCGTCAATGGCGGCAACGGGGACTTTCTCTGTGAGTTGGATCTTGGTGGCGAATAGTGCTGGGGCGAACCAAGGGAGTTGCTCGGCGGCGTAGGCGCGAGCGAAGCGGATTTGGGATTCTATGTGGGAGGAATGTTGGATATAATTAATAATTAAGTAATGAAAAATTAATAATGGCCTTCTGGCGTGTATATCTTTTACCGTATTTTTTTTCTCGCAGAGATCGCAAAACCTGTCCCGCCTCAAGGGGTGACGCAGAGACACTCGATCGTGTATATCTTTTATCGTAGCGCTCTTTTTGCGTGTATATCTTTTATCGAGTTTTTGGTCGCGCAGAGACGCAGAGACACTCAATCGTGTATATCTTTTATCGTAGCGCTCTTTTTGCTTGTATATCTTTTATCGAGTTTTCGGTCGCGCAGAGACGCAGAGACACTCAATCGTGTATATCTTTATTCGTAGCGCTCTCTTTGCTTGTATATCTTTTATCGAGTTTTTGGTCGCGCAGAGACGCAGAGACACTCAATCGTGTATATCCTTATTCATTTTAAGTTTTTGGAAGGAAATGAAGATATTTTCTTTAGTCTCCTATTAATTCAAATTTCTTTGATACGTTTAAGGTGTCTATCCTTTTTTCACCGAATAGTTTAAAGGTGTATTCGGTAGAATAAAGTGTGTCCTTAGTTGAATCAGATTCTGGAAAACTGCTTAGGTTTTCTTGTTGAATAAGGATATTATCGTTTAAGATACTATTTACTTCGTAAATGATGGTTGCATTATCCTCTACGGTTAACCTTATATTATCTAGGTATAATCCATCTTTTGTAATATTTACTAGTTCAATATAGTCCACTCGATAGTCCTCTGCTTCAAAGTTTTTCTGATAAATTATTAGGGTATAATAATTTTGTTCATTTGGTATTTGAGAAAAAATGTAAAAAGTCTTTTCAGCATAATCATGTCGATCAGGAAAAATAAGATTAAATAATTTTTTATCAACGGGGATCATTTCACTGAAATCATCCGTCTGTAAATTCCTTATTGAAAAGGTATCAATACTGTTAATTTTTACTTTTTGTAAAATTGAATTTAATTGATTTTTTGGAGTCTCCACGGAGGAAATTACTTTTTCTTTTTCAACCTGTTTTTTAGAAGTTGTACTTTTTTCTCTACAGCCTAACAAAATAATGATAAATAAAATATAGGGTAATTTCACGATTACAGAAATTTTGTATTAAACATAATAACAGAAGACATTAATTAAACCTTATTTTTCAAATACCTCAATATACTGAGAGAACACTTCGTCTGAAAATAGTTTTTGGATATGTTCGATCATTTTTTCGCTGTCTTCGGGGCTTTTATCTCCTGCGGCTTCGACGGCATATTCTAGTAATTTTTCTCGGATCACTTTTCGTAAGGAAACATAAATTAAGTCTCGGCGACCGATTTCGAAAACACTTTCTGTTAGTTGGAAAAAGATATGCGTAGCTGAAAGGAAACTAGGTTTGCCCGTTCGGCTCATGAGTTCTTCTCCTAGCGTTGAAAAGAAAATATATAATTCACTATCGTTAAGTCCGCCTAAATTTACTTTTATTTTACCATCTAAAACTTCCTCTGAATCTGGTAATTTTAGGTCTTTTAGGAAACTCAAAAATGGCAGCGCGGCTCCTTCTCCCACAGCCCCTTTTACTAAGCTAATACAAGCTTTTGATGCGGCATTTTCTTTGGTGGGTGCTTGTCCTAGCAAATCACAACTGGTCAATAAACTTGCTACAAAATCCCAAGTACGTGGGCTGGCAAATCCATAGATATCATCTTCTGGACTGGTCGATAAAAGGTTTGGTGTTCGCTTTAAGAAGGCACCTACTTTTATTTTCCATACGGGTAATAATTTTGCGTGTTCCGTTGGATCAATTTCAGGTAACGTTGCTTTTTCCCAACCGCTTTGCAAGGCTTCTAAATATACTTTGGCGGGCATTTCCCAGTTGAGGTGCACAAAACGATTTCTCAGTGGTGGCGACAACTCCCAGCCTCCTGTAATCATATCAGGTGGGTTGGCGGCTGCTACGATCCGTACGCCATTTGGCAAAGGATGAAAACCAACTCTTCGTTCTAGTACGACTCGCAATAAAGCTGCTTGTACCGATGGCGGTGCGGTGGTCAACTCGTCTAAAAACAGTAGTCCATGTCCTTTTTCTGAAAACTGGTTGACCCATTCTGGAACGGCGTACCGTACTTGTCCTTCATGATGAATTGGTAAACCCGAAAAATCAGTCGGATCGTGAATGGAAGCGATCAGCGTCAATACTGGAAAATCATCAGCATGTAGTCCTTCTAGAAAACTGGATTTTCCAATCCCAGGCTTCCCCCATAATAAGACGGGAATTCCGGTGTGTCCTTTTGGAGTTGGAGTTTGCATGGCGATGAGGAGCGCTTCGGCTCCGGTTGGAAAATTCATGTACGTTTTTTTGTCAAAAGTACGAAATGTCGGAGAGTTTATCAGCGTCTAAAAAGTGAATCTGCTTTGGAGTTTGAAATTTGACAGAAGGATAGGAATTCGGAAAAATTTAATTTAAAATAATTTGTGTTTTATTTTTTATTTTAAAAACAAATACTTACCTTGCGATTAGGTTGATGCAGGATTTTTTATATCAACTTATCGTGAACCCACCTGTCCGGTCGGCAGGTTCACAGCGCGCTTATTTTTTTGATTTTTTACATAACTAAAGTGGGAGTTGTCCTGCATTAGGGTGGCAGTCCTATACGAGTTCATTGCGATTGTCAGGAGTTTGATGTTGGTTTTGCTCGCTGAGAGGCGGGCATGCACAAACCTTCGGTTAAATTCAGGGGGTGGGCCCACCCGGCAGGGTGTATGCTTATTAAGTACGATCTATTGTTATAAAACTTATCCGTCTTGTTATATGCTACTCTACCCTTTTGATCTGATTCACTCTTTCAGATTTCACATCTCAGATTTCACATCTTGGTATAATTCCATAAATATGATAAAACGTCATTACCACTAAGCTCTTAATCTAAAACAGATTCTTTTATTAACTTGATAAGAAAGTTCTAAACTAAACACAAAAACCACCTCTACCCAGCAATCCGCTGCCAGTTCAACCCTTTAAAAAATTCGATCACATACGATTCAAAAGAGCGGAGATTCTTAGGACCATCAAAACTGTTGGTAACAGAATGTGCTTTGCTAAGTTGATTAATACTGGTAATGGTGGTAGGAAGTTCTCGGATTACTTTACCGTTGGTTGGATATTGTCTCGCCAGATTATAGAAGCCACTCCGTTCTGCTTCTTCGATCAACATGGTTAACTGATTGTTGGTCAACCGACTTTCAAATTTCCCGATCAGCTCAACATCTTTGGTTCCGCGGTAAAGGGCTCGACCGTCAGAGAATACCCGCAATTCAAAAACTGGGCAAAAGCCTGGGCAATCTGTTTTTTCTAAACTCATCAATAAATATGGCGCCAAGGATTCAATCTCCTTGATTTTTGGATTTGCAAGATCCTCTTTATTCAGTTCCTCTTTTTCTTTTCCATCCTCAATTGCTCGCATATCGTCTTCTGAGATCGAAACATCAGGTGTCGTTCCGACAGGGATATTCTTTCGACCACATCCTGTCACTAGAATGATTGCGAATAAAAGAAATGCCAATCTATAAGTATGCTCCTTCATTTGAATCTAATCATTTGAATTAGAATGTGAATGTGAATGTGAATGTGAATGTGAATGGCTGTTTTCCATTGAAAAATTCTAATTCTAATTCTAATTCTATTTCTAATTCTAATTCTAATTCCTATTTCTAATTCCTATTTCTTCTTCTGTTGCTTCTCCGCCAATTTCTTTTGTTCTTCTAAAACCTTAGATAAGCGATCTTGGAAACCGCCTTTCTTTTTAGGTTTTTTATGATGCTCCGCCAATTCTTTTTCAATCTTCTTTTTATCAATAATTACTTCTTTTGTAATGACGTTTTGTCCAATGTTTAGCACATTACTAAAGAATAAATAACAACTTAATCCTGAAGCAAAATTATTAAAGAAGAATAAGAACATTACCGGCATTAGATACTGCATATATTTCATCATCGGATTATTTGCCATCGCGCCCATATCCATACTCTTCGAATTATACCAAGTATAAATTACCGTGGTAACCGCCCATAATAAAGTAAACATCGAAACGTGCGAACCATAAAATGGAATATCAAACGGTAGATAAGCAAAGACATCGTAGCTCGATAAATCCGTTGCCCATAAAAAGGACGCTTGTCTAAATTCTATCGAGGCTGGGAAGAATCGATATAAGGCAATCCAAATCGGCATCTGTAATAAAACTGGGAAACAACCACCCATCGGATTCACACCGTATTCCCGATATAATTTCATGGTTTCCATCTGCTGCTTCTGCGGATCATCGCCAACTTTAGCTTTTGCTGCTTCAATCTTCGGCTTTAAAACCTGCGTCTTAGATTGAGAATACAACATCTTATAAGTCAATGGATATAAAACCAATTTGATAATCAACGTCAATAAGAAAATGACCAAACCAGCACTCGCGATCCATCCATTCAACATATTGAATAATGGTCGGATAATCCAACGGTTGACCGTACCAAAAATACTACGACCATATGGAATAATATCTTCCAATTCCGCATCATAAGCTGACAATCGGTTAAACTCATTCGGTCCTACATAAAGCTTCATATTAATCGGCGAACCATTATTTGGAAGGTCGATACGAGAAGTAATCTTTTTTAAGTCGGGACCATCCTCTGGTAGCATTTCGGTGCTAACCGTCGTTTTACCAAAATACGTATCTGCAATTAGTGAACTATTAAAGAACTGATTAACGTGCGAAACCCATTTGGTTTTAGCCTCCACTGTTTCTTCATCATCTCCCGTACAACTACAATAATCCGGACTATCCTCAGTTTCCTTAAAATAGACGGAAGTGAAATTCCGTTCGTAACTCGTATTTCTTTCCAGACGATCCAGGTAATTTACCCAATTCAGCGGAACAGAAGGCGCATTGACCCCTTGAAAATTTACTTGATAGTCTATGTTATAAGAGCTGTCCGCAATAGTATAAGACTGTTCAATGATTTGTCCGTCTCCTCCTTGAGCAGCAAATTTGATGGTATTTCCGTTCAGTGTTGGTGTAAAAAATAGATCATTGGTGCTGACGGTTCCTCCCGCAGAACCAGAGACTGGTAATAAATATTCAAATCTATTCTTCTCATCTTCCAACAATAGTAATTCTTCTTTTACCTCTTCCTTCTCTTCTGTTAGTTTGAGTTTATAATAATCCTTTACCAACACCTGCTTAATTCTTCCCCCTCGGTTGGTAAACGTAATTTTAAATTGATCATTCTCAAGAACAGAAGTCTTCTCTGTACCATTCGCTTGATCAGCAAAAGATCCAAATTTCTGGCTACGACGTACGGCCATCACCGAATCCTTCGTGGCAGGATCCAATTCAGCTCCAGCTATCGGATCATCGACTACTCCATCCAATCTAGCAATGCTATCCGCCTTAAACTGCACCATGGCGATGGAGTCTTGCGTGGCTTGCATGGCCTGCATTTCAGCTTCGGTAGGCGCATTATAGCGGACCCAAACATAAAATAAAATGAAGATCAGGGTAATTCCTATTAGATTATTCTTTTCCATTACTGCTACTTATTGAGACCTGGACCAGTTAAACGCCAAGTTATGCTATATTTTTAGTATGTTTAAGGGCAGACAGAGATCCGCCTCCAAAAGAGAGGCAAAAATACACTTTTGTTGACGTTATCCCATCATCTATGCCCGATAATTACCAGAATATAGACGAGTCACTGCTTAAAGCCTACCAACAGACGAGTTTTCGCCTTTTAGATAGCCAAATTCAGATCGAAATTGACGCTCATAATCCTGATTTAGATAGCTTTCTAATTGACAATAATGCCTTTCAATGGATCTATATTTCAGCAGATAATCCTCAATCAAATCTAGCCTCTTCTGCTGATAATCAACGAAATAGAACACGATTACTCCAATATTGTAAAGATCATAAAATTCGATATTGGCCTGGATTGGCCGTTCCAGCTACGGATGATTGGCCTGCGGAAGAGAATTTGCTCCTACTAGACATCCACCCAAAAGATGGAGATCAGCTAGCCATAGAATTTGACCAAAAAGGATACCTTCATGGTCGAATAAATGGATTGGCTCATTTAAGGATCGTTGATTCGCCCATCATAACAATAAAAAAATAAACGAAACCGAGATGATTATTTAAACGTTAATATTAATAATGGTGCGGTTACTTTTTAATTTCTGTGTGATGATCTAAAAATGCAGCTAGTTGGCCTGTTTGCTGGTTGGCTAGTGTCGGCTGACTTAGAGTATTAGACAAAAAAGGACACAAAGTTGTTGACACTTTTTTACCTTAGTTCTTTGAAATATTGAAAAATCAAATTCATATGCCTTCACCACTATCAATGGCGAAGCGACAAAGTATTGTTGCTGCCTGCCAAAAAGGAGAAAAGATTAGTAAAGTGGCTTGCCAATTCAAAGTAAGTCGTCAAACCATTTATAATCTTATTAATCTCGAAGCATCAAAAAGTAGTGAAGGCTTACAGCCTCGCTATTCCAACTGTGGAAAAACGCGTCCAGATGCAGATCAATTTATATATAGGGCGGTAAGATGCATGAGAAGCTGGCATCCTGGCTGGGGAGCCGAGAAAATTCATGCTGAAATAAGGTGTATGCGTCCTGGTTTGAAGTTACCTCATCATCGCACTTTTACTCGTTGGTTTAATTGGAATAATCAGATCGAGAAAGCGCTATGTTCAACGCTACCAAATGAGATGACCAAAAAAGCAATGCAACTACATGAAATCTGGCAGATTGACGCCAAGGAAGAAATGGTAATAGGCGATGGGAGTAAAAACTGCTGGCTAAACATTGTAGACGAATATTCAGGAACGGTTATACAACCGTTGGTTTTTTCCCACAAAGAAGATCAGTGAAGTTAACAAGTTGAGCATACAAGAAGAATTAATAAGCATATTCAAAATATATGGAATGCCTGAGTATATAAAAGTAGACAACGGAAGACCCTTTGGAGATCCACAGTCCCAAATCATACCGCCACTAGCCTTATGGCTAATTGGAATGGGTATAAAAATGATTTGGAATCGTCCAGCCACGCCACAGGATAATGCGAAAGTAGAAAGAAGTCAAGGTGTGATGGGACGATGGACTGAGTATGCTAAATCTACTGATACTTTAGATTTGCAATTTCGACTATGGAAAGAAGCCGATTTTCATAATCTGGATTTTCCTATCCGAAGGCAAGGTAATAAGAAGCGAATTGAGCTATTCCCTAGCTTACTTCATACGGGAAGAAATTGGCATCCACAAAATTTTAAGTTGAATCGAGTACTCATCTTTTTGGCTAAGGGACATTGGGAAAGAAAAGTTAGCCAGTACGGCCAGGTGGCCTTATATGGCCGACGATTTTCAATCTCCACTCAATTCAAGCATCAGAAGGTAAGCATCAAGCTAGACAAAAAAGCTAACTGTTGGAACATATTTGATGCTTCTGGTAACTTGATTCGACAAATTCCCTCTCCTTTTACAAGTAAAAGCATATGGAATTTAGATTTTTCATAATTTCAAAGAACTTTTTAAAAAGTGTCCATAACTTAATGTCACTTTTTGTCTAGAACTCTAAGTCAGCCGACACTAGTTAGCTTCCCTTTAACGTAAAATCCGATTGAGGGAAGCTAACTAGCCAACAGGCAAACCAGCCAACCAGCAAAAAATGGACACTATATCTAGTTTTATAAAAGTTACCGTACTAAGTACATGGACAAATTAATTAAAAAAGCTAAACTAAAAAAAAACAACTCCTCCTCTACATGAAATCAACCCCAGACAAGATTATAAATTCAATTCTAAACTTTCGACTTAAGAATATACGAGAAGGAATTGATAAATTTAAAAAGAATAAAAACCTATTCCTTTCAGATAGTCAAACTAAAATTGAGGAAATCATTGAGCAGGAATCTTCTGATAAAGAATTGCTTTTCGAGATTCTCAACCATGATTATATTCGTCCAGCTTTTGTTATTCAAGATCATGATTTTCAAGTACCTTCCGATCATCCTTGGGCTCCCATTTTAAATATCTATAAAGAAAATATCCAACGCGCTGTGAGTTCTGTTGGAATTTTTGAAATTCTACGAGGAGGAAAAAAATTCCCATCCGGAACGGGCTGGTTGTTATCTGAGGATTTGGTGGTTACGAATCAACATGTATCGGAAGTGTTTTGTGAAAAAGTGAACGGAAAGTTTCAGCTAAAAAAAGGATTTGAAAAAATCACGATTGATTTTAATGAAGAGTTTGAACGGATTCACGATTACGAATTCAAAATAACGGAAATCGTTCATGTCGAAGAAGATGACACCAGTGTTTACGATCATACCCCAGACATTGCAATTTTAAGAGTTGAAAAAGTCAATGAAAACGGTGAAAAACTTCCACCACCGCTTTCCTTATATGACGAGCCTTTGAAAATCAATCAACCGATTGCCATCATTGGTTTTCCAAGTGCCGATTATAAATTACCGCTAAAAAGGAAAAGAGTTTTCAATAATATTTATGATGTAAAAAGGATACAACCTGGATTGATCAAAAATATTAAAATGTTGTATGAATTCGATTTTAAACATGATTGTGCAACCCTTGTAGGAAACTCCGGTTCTCCCGTCCTCGATATCGCTACCGGAAAAGTGGTGGGCACTCATTTCGCAGGATCGTTAAATACTTTTGAAGGATATGCAGTAAGAACAGAAGTGCTGAAAAAGATCTTGGCTACTTTAGCTTAGGCAGTTTTTTTATTTTTATTTTAGAAAAGCACTTCAATTGCGGTGCGGAAGTTTACCTTATTTTTTTTTAATAATGGCTTAACTAAATTATAGGGTTTAAATTTTAAATAATTCATGATACATTTCTCCTTCTCCAGAAAAATTCTATTGGCTTTTATCGCTTTTCTACCGATACTTTTACATAGTCAAACTGATTCTATTCCGCTACTCCAACTGGAAACGATCAACATTAGTGCTTTAAAAATCCAAAAACCTTGGCTTCGATCTGCAACTTCTGTCTATCAATTAGCCCCAACTTATAAGGAACAAATTCCACAAAATAGTTTGGATGAATATCTAAAAGATAGTCCGAGTATTTTTTCTCTGAACGCCAATAATAAAGCACAGGATCTACGAATCTCTATCCGAGGATTTGGATCTAGAGCAGCTTTTGGGGTACGAGGTGTTAAGATCATCGTAGATGGAATTCCAGAAACAACCGCCGATGGTCAAGGACAATTGGACAATCTTAATCTGGGGATTATTGAACAAATAGAAGTCTTACCTGGCGGCGCTTCTGCGCTCTACGGAAATGCTTCTGGTGGCGTCGTCAGTATTTCTACCACCAACGAAAGCGTCTTTGATTCCAAAAAACAATTCCTTCATCTTGGGGCGGGCTTCCAATCTTTTGGTGGACAACAATATCAAATAACGGCGGGTAAAAAAATTAAAAACACCAGTCTAATTTTTCACGCCAACCATCAACAAGCAGATGGGTACAGAGATCATTCCGATTTTGAATCTACCAATTTTAATTTTCGGGTGATACAAGATTTTTCGAAAAAAAGTAAACTCGAATTTATCTTAAATTATATGAATAGTCCACTTGCCAATGATCCAGGAGGTGTAAATTTGATACTCTTCGATAGTATACCAACTGCGGCCAGAGATCGGAATGTAGACTTCAATGCTGGAGAAGCCATTCAACAAATTAAAGGATCACTTCGCTACGAAACTAGTTTTTTAAACCACCTAAAATCTACTACTTATGCGTTTTATTCGGGCAGGGAATTTCTAGGCTTTTTGCCATTTTCAGATGGTGGTGTTATTGACCTGTCAAGGAACTTCTTCGGAGGTGGAAGTAGCTTAACTGGAAAGAAAATATTTAATCAATCAAAGTGGACTTGGCAATTTGGATTTGAAATTTTGGGGCAACGGGATGATCGACTGCGTTTTGAAAACAATTCATCTATCCAAGGGAACCTTGTTTTTTCTCAAAAAGAAAGATTCGATAATAGTGGTTTTTATTTAGCCAATGACCTTAAATTAAATAAGTGGATCTTGAATTCTGTCATCCGCTATGACCTCAACTTTATAAAAACGACAGATACCTTTTTAGCGAACGGAGATGATTCCGGCGAGCTAGATTTAAATAATTTCAATTACGCTTTTGGGATCGCCTATCCGGTGCATCTTTCTGCTACCCTCTTTGGAAATCTTTCCAGTAGCTTTGAAACACCAACCCTTAATGAAATTTCAAACAATCCTGATGGGAGCGGATTTAATCCAACGCTAAAAGCACAATCTGCCATCCATTATGAGTTAGGGGTTAAAGGTTTATATCAAAATAATAACCGTTATCAACTCACGGCTTTTTTAGTCAATTCTAAAGATGAACTACTTCCTTATGAGATAGCCTCCATGCCGGGTCGAACTTTTTTCCGAAATGTAGGAAGCACCAAAAGACAGGGAATAGAATTTTTATTAGATCATCAATTTAGTCAAAATATCCAGTTGCACACCAACTGGTCATGGCAAGATTTCACTTTCTCTGATTATGAAGTTGATGGCGAAAGGTTCGATGGGAATTTCCTTCCTGGTCTTCCAAATTTCCAAGGAAACATTCGACTCAACTTTAAGCTAGCAAAGGATTTCAACTTTGTTTTACAACAAGAATTTTGGGGAAAAATTTATACTAATGATAATAATGAAGCTTTTCAAAAAGCTAAAGCCATTACCAACCTTTCTTTAAAATATAGTTTTAAACAGCGACAGTTTTCGCTACTTCCTTATTTCGGAATTAACAATATTTTTCAAACAAAGTATGCCGATAATGTTCGGATCAACGCTTTTGGTGGAAGGTCGTATGAGGCTGCACCCAACCTCCTTTTCTATGGTGGAATGCGGGTAAAATTTTAATTACTTATCTATTTTATTTTTCAAAAAATCTAAGATCTAAAAAATAGATCAGCGCTACTCCTAGCGTATAGGCCAGCATATCTTCCCAAGAAAAACTAGTACCGATAATGATTTCTGCGGAGCGATTTCCAGATAGGTTTAATAATTCTACCACCTTAAAATACTGTGCAACTTCCACCGAGTAAGCGAATAGTAAAACTACCAACGCAATGGTTTTTCTTTTAGTGTTCCAAAAACTTCTAAGTAACGCATAGATCAAAATAACTACTAGAAAATCTCCTCCATAAGGACGGATGAAGTTATCTCGTACATAAAATCCGATGTATAGTTCTATGAGGAATAGGAATATGGTTAGTAGGAAGATTTTTTTATTGAAATACATTGGGAGGGTTTTATTCAATCTTGGAAAGTTCTGTTTATTTGGGGATGGTAAATATAACGTTTTGCGTTTTTTTTACAACATAGGCACATAGGACACATAGAAAAATCGCGGAAGCAGGCGTGAAAAAGTATTTTGTCTTTCCGCACCTTTCTATTTGAATCTTAAATTATAAAACTTAACTGAAAGATATTTCTAAATACAATTGGAAAATCATGAAATCAATTCTAGATTAGAATTATCGACTGGATGATTTTTTTTATTAAAATGTATGGAGATTTTTTTTT
>CALGJS010000507.1 GCA_937927835.1 uncultured Saprospiraceae bacterium
TTCTCCAGCACCTAAAAACAAAAAAGAATATATTCAAACCATTGCAACCGGTCTAGTCAAAGAGCACGGAAAGAAGAAATTTTATGCTCCAATTGAAGTGATAAACGTCAATGAAAAAATTTATAAAGAAGAAGCCATTAATTATTATTGGTGGGGCATGTGTATCTTTTGTTCTTATGATGATTTTACGGAAGTTTATGATGCAGATGAAGAGAATAAAGAAAAAAATAATATGCCATTCTATGATGATATGCGAGCAGAAATGTTGATAGAATTTACAGCTGCATCTATTGAAAGTTGGCGAACGATTCCAACAATAGATCATGATGTTTCATGGCTTGATTTCGGTGATTTAGCCGAAGGAGTTTTTGAAGGAATTACTGAATTTATAGTAGGAATTTTTGAAGCGATTTCTTCTTAATAATTATAAAATGGATGCCAGACTTAAAAACTTCTCTGATTATGTTCGGTTACCTTTTTGCACTGGCAGTTGTGTGGGGAGTAATATTTGATATTGGATTTAAAATTATTCAATACCTTTATAACACTATAAAAAATCAACAAAAATAAACTACAAAGGCACATAACTCACATAAACAACCGCGAAAGCAGTGCTATGTGACCTATGTGCCTATATGGTAAAAAACAAAATAAATTCTATTAATCAACCAAACTGTTATGTTTTAAAATTTTGCTTTTGCTTTTGCTCTTGCTCTTGAATTTGCGATTGCATTTACATTTGAAAAATAGATACTCAAAATAAAAAGCCTAAGTCTCCCTACCGAATACTCCCACGCGCCCGTCTCATCCTAACATCCGCCCCAATATCCCAAGCCGCCGTTAACCCAATCCGCTGACCCTGCCATCTCCGAGCATAAGCATTCGTAAAACTCGGCAGGGTAGCACCACCACGATAAACAGCCAACTCAAATAAATTCCGAACATTCAAAGTTACTTGTAATCGATCACTTAAAAACTTCCGACTAATCCCAGCATTAATACCATAATAAGGATCTTGAAAAGATTGTAAATACCGTTGTCCACCTCGATAGAAAAAAGTACCTTGGATTCTAATCTTTTGTGGAAGCCTTCCCCGGAAACTAAACTGCGTATTAAAAGTAGTAAAAGAATTTCCAAAATCAACCCCCTCATAAAAACCCGTTTGTCTAAACTCAGCCGCTGTAGCTTCTCCCGTAAATTGCCACCCTTTAAACGGTTCGTAGGTAATGGTCAATCCACCTGAAAGAATTCGCTCTTGTTCTAAATTGATTGGAAAATAAGTAACCAATCCGCTGCTATCTTGAAGAACTTGGGTATCATAAAATCCATCAATATAATGCGCCGAAATGAAAGGAGATATTGTCAATTTATCTGAATTATAAAGCACCTTTAATTCAATCAAATCTCTAAAACTTGGATCTAAATCTGGATTTCCAAATTGCAATTCATTCGGATTTTCAATTCCTCCAAATGGATTTAATTGCCAAAAACCTGGACGTTGAATTCGTTTGCTATATCCAATACTAGCATTCAGCTTTTCAGAAAATTTATAACTTACCGTCGTTGATGGAAATACCCAATTATAGGATTTAACAATATCTTTAACTTCATCTTTTGCTTCTTCCACTCGAACATTGGTATACTCACTCCGCAATCCCATTTGAAGTCCCCACTTGCCTCTTTCTAGCGCATATTGAGCATAAATGGCAGCGATTCGTTCGTAATAATCCACTTGGTTTTTTAAGTCGCGATAGACCAGGAATTCATCTCCACGTTTTTCTTCTGCTGAATAGTCGCTAGAAATAATTCGCATTTCACCACGGATTCCAATTTCTAATTTTCCGTGCTTTCCTAATTTTTGTTCATAATCTCCTTGTAAAAGATAATCATTACTTGATTCAATACTTCTGGTTCGAAGTTGAAAAGCTTCCGACATGGTGGGAAATTGTTCATTCACAATCGTTAGTTCTTGTTCATCATTATCCCAAAAATCATTTTGAAATAAAACAAAAAACTTACTGCCTTCTTTCGAAAGATCTTGCGCCAACGAAGCTTCAATTTGGTGATAATTTTCTGGTTCTAAATAATCATAAAGTTGTTGCCAATCTTGTTGTAGATTATCGTCTTCATCGGTGTATTTATAATTTACATCAGACAAGTCATCGTTCGTTTGATGATAATAAGAATAAGAGGCACTTAGTGTGGTTTTATCAGTTGGCCGAAAATCCAAACCGCCAAAAGCATGTCCAGCTTTATCATTTCGATCTTGGGTTAAGTTTTCATTTAGGAATTGAGTTCCAGTCGGTAACTCACTAATTCGTTGGGCATTTCCAGTACTATAATAATTGGAATATCTTAATCCTGCATTAGCAAAATAAGTCCACTTTCCTTCTGTTTTGGAAAAATTTCCATTCAATCGGTAATCTGCTGGAATACCAACCGACGCACTTACTTGTCCACCCCAATTTTTAGCGGTTTTATCTTTTAAAACAATATTGATAATTCCTGCATTTCCAGCCGCTTCATATCGTGCAGAAGGGTTGGTCATAATTTCTACCTTTGCAATATTCGAAGCAGGAATTCCTTGTAACGCATTATTGTCCGCTAAGGCAGATGGTTTCCCATTGATCAAAACTTTTACCGAAGAATTACCTCGTAAACTGACCACACCTTCCGGTGAAACATTGATCATCGGAACATTATCGAGTACTTCATTTGCCGTTCCGCCTTGCGAGATAATATCCGACTTGACATCAAATATTTGCTTATCCAATTTTAAGGTCATCCGGCTTCGTTCGGACGTAACCGTTGCGCCTTCCAAGTTGATGGCCCCACTAGACATCTTAATATCTCCAAGGTTCATATCGTTGGTGAGTTCTATGGTCGTATCAATCGTTGTAAATCCAATAAATTCAAATTTCAAATTATAAGAGCCTTTCGGTAAACGAATTAAGAACTTTCCAGTACTATCGGTACTAGCTCCAGCGATTAAAACTTGCTCGCTATCATAGGCAGCAATGGTAGCATATTCCAACGGTTGATCATAACTCGCATCGACAATTCGACCGGAAAGATTGGCCTTCGCAGGCAAAGGAGTGGCTGATAGACTACCGGCAATTGCCAGCGCCCAAAGGACAAAAATGAATTTCATAAGGAGTTTTTTTAGATGGTTTTAGTTTAAGTTTTTGATAAAAATAACTTTGTATTTTAAGGATGTAAATGATAGGGTTGGTTAAATTTCAAACCCTCAAAATTAAAATGGTAGATGCTATCTACAAGGACATGAATTTTATTGAATAGTTGCAAATGCATAAAGTAAAAAATCCTTTCTGCCTTTGTACTTTCCGAATCAAATTAGGAAGAGATTTATGGCAATTGTTTTTGAAATTAATCCTATTTAAAAAATGCCATGATCGACGGCTCGTTAGATTGTAAAGCCTGTTTATAAGGCGTCCAATTATTATCACTTAATTTGATCTCTACCTCTTTTAAAAAGTCTTTATCAATTCCCATCACTTCGCTGCCGGATAGATAGCTTTTACGATCTTTATTTAAATAATATTCGTTCTTAACAAGTACCTTTTGTGGATTTGCACCTGCTTTTATGAGCACTGCTAGGACTTCAATATTTTGAGATTCTACCGCAATCAGCAGCGGAGTAGCGCCAATATATTCCCAGACTAATGGTTCTTGATTTCTCTATTGTTTATTTCATTTTTTATCACATTTTTTCTAGCCTTTTCTTGTTCTTTTTCTAGGTCTTTAAAGTCCCACGCTTCATTATTATCATCCTGTCTGTCTTCATCATTTTGCTTATCAGTAATCAAGCCTAAAAATCTGACCAAGCCAGTATTTCCACCAGTACGAGCCCAGTCATATGCGGTCATTCCATCTGCATCCCTAATGTCCCAATCAGCTTGGAGTGAGACTAATAAAATGCAAGCATCTTTTTTTCCACTTGCTGCTGCATACATCATTGGAGTACGACCTTGCTGGTCTTGTAAATTTACATCCGCCCCTAAATCAATTAGCACCCGCATATCAATATTGTGATTTTCAGCGGCTGCAATATGAAGTGGTGTTCGACCATAATCGTCTTGACTATTGATATCAGCTCCTTTGATAACCATTCGCTCAACTTCTTCAATTCGTCCGTCCAAAGTAGCTTGGTGAATATCTGGTCTTTCTTCTTTTCCTAAATAATCTCGGGTTGCATATTCTTCTTGTCGTTCCGCATAATCTCTTGCGGTAAGACCATTTGAATCTAGAATTGATTTATTTGCACCTGCTTCCAATAATTTTTTAATAGCATAATTTTTTCCTTCAGAAGCCGCATACATTAAAGGAGTACGACCAGCTCCATCCTTTTTGTTGACATCTATTTTTTGCGAAATTAGATAGTCGATAACTGCTCGTTTGTCTTCTGCCGCTGCCATATGTAATGGAGGTAAACTCTTACCAACCCCATTTATATCTGCACCATATTCTACCAATAGTTTTAGACATTTTAGATAACCTTCTGAGGCCGCCATTGTGATAGCAGTTGGGGTATCTTGGGTAAAATAATAATCCACATCAGCACCTGCTTTCAATAAGCGCCGCATGCTTTCCAATGAACCCTCATCTGCTGCTTCAATCAGAGCGGTCCAACCATTGTTCTTCAAATTAATATCCGCGCCCTTTCTTATTAAATATTCTAACACTTCTGTTTCCTCTTCACTTGCGGCCATCATTAATGGCGTAAATCCTTCCGACCCAATTCCGTTGACATCTATCCCTGTTTCTAAAAGGGTTTTTACAAAATCAAAATCACCTTCTCCACAAGCCATCACGAGTGCGTCTATTCTAGAAGCATCTGGAGGAATTTGAGATGGTGGACTCACAGGAGCTATTGGTTTTACTGGCTTAACCGGAGCAGAGGGAATTGCTATACTTGAGCTATTTTGTTCTTTTGATATATTTTGGTTGGTTGTGGTGGTAACAGTTGTTGAAATTTGATTGTTAGGTTTAATTGCTGGTTTATTGTTTAATTGCTTAAACTCGAATAATTCTACCTTATCACTAACTATAGTATCGTTTACTTTTACCGTACGTCCAGTGGCGACAACACCCAAGAAAGAAGCGGCGATTAAAATACAAGCTGTGGCAAAACCTTCTCTAAAAGTTCCAGCACTATTTCCTGCTAAAAATAATCGTTGGATTCTACCTGTAAAACCACCCCGAGATCTTTTTTGATCTTTTCCAGCAAGCGCCATGGCTAAAGCAGGGTTCTTTTGCATTCTTAATTTAAGTTCTGAAACAGTGATCAATGTCTTGGCATAAGAAGTCGCCGGACCGGTAGCTGCAACCGCTAAGTCATCACAACAATGTTCACGTTCATCATCAATCTGGTTGCTCATCCACCAAACGCCAGGATGAAAAAAGAAAACATTACAAAGAAACGTTTGAATCAAATTTACCATAAAATCTTCCCGACGAATATGTGCCAACTCATGAGCAAGGACCGCGTAAATTTCTGTTTCGGAAAAACTATTAAATATTTGTTTAGGTAATAACACCACTGGTTTTAACCAACCAATAACCATTGGAGATTCTACTCGAATACTAGTAAGATATTTTACCTTTTTCTGAATCCGCAATTTACCTTCTAGTTCTTCTATTTTATCTATCCATTCTGCTGGAAATAATTGAGTGCCATAATGCTTGAGTCGTTGTACATAGGCGAATTGACCTAAAAAACGCAATTGCAAAAACAGAACGCCCATAAACCAAATCGTGACCAATAAAGGTAAATGACGTTGGTAATAATTTTTAAAAATCAGCATCCAACTAGATTCATTTTTTACCGTTGATTTATTGATTTCACCAACCGTATTTTCCTTACCGCTTTCGATGGTTGCTCCACTTTCTTTTTGATTATTAAAAGCAAAACTATCATTGGTGGAAGACTCATTTGGAATCTGTGTGGCTAATTCGACTTGGTGATTTACCTCCTGCCATTCTTGCCAAAAAGTTACCGATACGGTCATAAAGAAAGCGCAGAGGATTCCTACTGCTACGATATATCTAGATTGTGCTGCATAACTGCGTAAAGCAATTAAGATCAGCACTAGAAAGATGGCGAAGGCAGCACCTTGCCAAACACTATGAAGCAAAGTCCAACCCAATGCTTCTACAAATTCTGGATTAAAAAAGTAATCAATCATTTTTAAGGTTTTTTCTTGGTTTCGAGGGAATCAATATAGGCTTTGAGTTCTTCTAATTCTGCTGCGTCGGGCGTATGTTGTCCAAGCGCACGCATGACCAATTTTTTTGCGGAACCGCCAAAAGTTTTATCTAAAAAAGAACCCAATAATTTATCCTGTGTATCAGTCTGAGCGATCACCGCTCGATAGATATGTTTGCGACCTTCGGAAGTGCGATCCAACATTCCTCGCTCCATCATCACTTGCATGGTCTTTAAAACAGTGGTATAGACGACAGGTTTTTCTTGATCCAATGCTTCATGAACATCTTTGACAGACAAGGGGCCTTTGCTCCAAAGCAGTTGAAGAATGGATAATTCGGACGCGGTGGGCGCGGTGTTTGATTTCTTATTTTTCATGTTACTACGATTTCTCTCGTACAAAACTACGATAAAAATCGTAGTTGCGCAAATTATGGTTTATTTTGGATTAAAATTTAATAAGAATTGAAGGGAAAAAGGGTAGTGCTGAATAGGAATACGGCTGAGAATAATTTGCCGTAATAACGTGATTTTTAAATTGTCTTAAACAATCGGAGCCAAAGAAATACAATTTGAAAGAAGAAAATAATTATATTTGGTTTATGGAAATACTTGATGACTAGTTTGAGAATATTGTAAATACAAAGAAAATCGTTGGTAAGATTTGTTGGTTGGTGTTTTTGGGAGTTGTAGCGCTATTGATAATAGACGCAAATTTGGTTATGATTTTTACCAGTTGAAGTTTATAAGAGGAGGTTTAGTTATGGGCGTAATTGGTTTTTTATTCTCAAATTATAGGATTCGAAAAATTCTAGGCATGGAAAATTCTAAATCACTTTGGTTGTTTTTTTTCCTTTGGTTAGGATTTGGTATGTTGATATCAAAGTTAAAATCGATCTAAATAATAAAATTAGTTGATCAATAGGTGAAGACTCTATCTAGGTTTTTGTTTATAAGTCAAGTTTTCATAATTAGGCATTGGTTAACCTATTCAAGGATAGCCAAAATTGAATTTGTTTTTGAATTTGCCCTTGAATTTGAAAAAGAGAAATACCCCAAGTTTAACCATTTACTAACCAACTGTATAATTCTCCTTCAAATTATCCAAATGATGATTAGTATGAAAAATAGTAAAGTAAATAAATTCTCGGATGGTCAATTTTCCCATGGCCGGATGAGGGAGCACATAAACACCTAAATCTTTTTCTTTCCAATTACCGATCAATTTTTTCATAGCATCAATTTCTTCAGAAAATCTTTTAATTAATTCTTGTTGATCAAA
>CALGJS010000508.1 GCA_937927835.1 uncultured Saprospiraceae bacterium
ATGAAAGACATCTCCAACAAAGCAGACATAAAAATTTTCGTCGACGCCTTCTATCTAGAAGTTCGTAAAGATCAATTAATCGGTCCTGTATTCGCCGCAGTCATTGTCAACGATAACTGGACACCACACTTAGAGCGGATGTATAGTTTTTGGAATACCGTACTTTTTGGAGCGAGAGAATATCAGGGGAATCCCTTTTCAAAGCACCGACCACTTCCTATTGAAAAAAGACATTTTGATCGATGGTTAGAATTATTGAATAGCACACTTGATCAACATTTTAGCGGAGCAAAAGTAGAAGAGATAAAAACCAGAGCAGAAAAAATGGGACAGCTATTTCAGAGTAAATTGGAGTACCTCAGAAATAACGATAATTTCAAAAATATACTTTAGAAAAGGCGAAGAACTAAATCAATGGAGTAGAAATATCAGAAGACTTAGGGGGATTTTCTGAAGTGTGTCTGCGCGCTAGCCATCCTTTAGGATTATAGGCGCGGGAGGCCAGAGACAGACTTAATTGAGCACTTTCGAGGTTCTCCCTGCTAACAAAAATTCGCACATCTACACATCCGCCTTATAATACAACTCCGAACAATTCTCCTCCGTAAAAATTTCATTCGACAAACGAAGAATATCCGCTCTTGTCACCTCCAAGTATTTCGTCTTTTCTGTATTGATCAAATCTGCATCACCAATTAATTCAAAATAAGCGAGGTTAATGGCTTTGTTTAAAATATTAGATTCAGAAAAAATCAATAGACTCTCAATTTTGTTTTTATACTTCTGTAATTCTAATTCAGTCGGACCTTCTTTTTTTAATAGATCAAGTTCCTTCCAAATGGCCGCCTCTGCTTTTTCCAAACTCACACCAGGCATTGGTCTACCCTCAATAATTAAAAGTCCTGGATCAATATTTCCAGTAATGAAAGCATCAATACTACTAAACAACCGCTGCTCTTTATACAACTTTCGGTACAGTCGACTCGACGAACCATTGCAAAGGATATCAGAAGTCAAATCCGCTGCATAATAATTTTTATCAATTCTTGCTGGACAATGAAAGGCCATATACAATGCATCCGATGGAACCTTAGCTGGGTTAATTCTTTTTTGAATCACCTCTTGTCGAGGTTCCATCTCAAGCGTTCGCTTAGGAGTAGTACCTTGAGGAATATCACCAAACCATTTTTGCGAAAGCGCCTTTACTTCTGCTACGGTAGTTTTACCCGCCACGACCAAAATCGCATTATTGGGTCGGTAATAATTAAAGAAAAATTCTTTTACTTCTTCTAGTGTCGCATCTTCTACATGTTTTGGAATTTTACCAATCGTAGGCCATCGGTAAGGATGAACTTTATAAGCCATATCGGCTATAAAATGCCAAGCATCTCCATAAGGTTGATTCAAACAAGTTTCCTTAAATTCTTCAATTACGACCTTTTGTTGAATTTCCAAATTCTTTTGGTCAAACTTCAACATTTTCATTCTATCAGATTCTAACCAAAAAGCAGTCTCAATATTTTCTGCCGGTAAAAGATCATAAAAATTGGTAAGGTCATTATTGGTAAACGCATTATTTTCTCCACCCGCCAACTGGATCGGTTGGTCAAAATCAGGAATATTTTCTGATCCACTAAACATGAGGTGTTCAAACAAATGGGCAAAACCAGTCTTCTCCGGAGACTCGTCGCGAGCACCTACATCATATACTACGTTGACGGCCACCATAGGCGTACTATCGTCCTCGTGTACCAATACACGCAACCCATTATCCAACGTAAATTTTTCGAATTTTATCATGAAATTATTCGTCTTGAAAATTTAGCTACAAAATTAACCCTTTTCCTGTTAGATGAGGTAGAAAGAAGCGTCTAGTTTAAACAGAGAGTGTTCCCTAAAGTGTGTCTGCGCGTTGGCCTTCCTTTAGGAATACAAGGCGCGGGCAGATAAAAGACACACTTGGCTGTGTAGTCCTTTCTAACCCACCAAAATCTCTGAAATCTGCATCTTAGGATTGTAAAATAATAATTTCGTCAATAAGAATAGTTTTCGACGATTGGGGAGAAGACCGATGATTTGTCGAGTTCTTTTCCCTTTTTATTTTTTCTCCGTATCTTTCCGGTATGAATCGTCCTGACTTTAAAAATATTGCTTTCGATCCAGCCATTTTGGCGAAAGCCACTACTTCCACACCTAGTAAAGGCTGGGAAACTCCTGAACAAATTACGGTCAAAGAGACCTATACTTCAGAAGATACCAAAGACTTACACCACCTCAATTTTGTCGCAGGTTTGCCACCTTATCTACGAGGACCTTATAGTTCAATGTATAGTGGTCGACCATGGACAATCCGTCAATATGCCGGATTTTCTACCGCTTCAGAAAGTAATGCTTTCTATCGTCGTAACTTGGCAGCAGGACAAAAAGGACTATCTGTCGCCTTCGATCTAGCGACTCATCGAGGGTATGATTCAGATCACTCTCGCGTGAGTGGAGATGTGGGCATGGCTGGGGTAGCGATTGATACGGTAGAGGATATGAAAGTGTTATTCGATCAGATTCCATTGGATAAAATGTCGGTTTCCATGACGATGAATGGCGCCGTGATTCCGATTATGGCTTTTTATATCGTAGCGGCAGAAGAGCAGGGGGTTGCTCGAAGTTTATTGAGTGGAACAATTCAAAATGATATTCTAAAAGAATTTATGGTGCGGAATACGTACATCTATCCGCCCGCTCCTTCAATGAAAATTATTGCGGATATTTTTTCTTATACCGCAAAAGAAATGCCTCGCTTTAACTCCATTAGTATCAGTGGGTACCATATTCATGAAGCAGGTGCTCCGGCCGATATTGAATTGGCGTATACTTTAGCGGATGGACTAGAATATGTCCGTGCTGGATTGGCTAGTGGTTTGACCATCGATCAGTTTGCGCCGCGACTGTCTTTCTTTTGGGCAATCGGGATGAATCATTTTATGGAAATTGCGAAGCTACGGGCAGGACGAATGCTTTGGGCAAAAATTATCAAAGAATTTAATCCTGAAAACCCGAAGTCAATGACCTTACGGACGCATTGCCAAACTTCAGGTTGGAGTCTTACGGAACAAGATCCTTTTAATAATGTAGCACGTACTTGCATCGAAGCTCTTGCCGCTACTTTAGGAGGAACACAATCCTTGCATACCAATTCATTGGACGAAGCGGTTGCCTTGCCGACCGATTTTTCTGCCAAGATTGCGAGGGACACACAAATTTATTTACAAAAAGAAACCAACATCACAAAGGTCGTCGATCCTTGGGGTGGATCTTATTATGTTGAAAAATTAACGGCTGAATTAGTGGATCGAGCTTGGGCTTTAATTCAAGAAGTAGAGGCATTGGGTGGAATGACGAAGGCCATCGAAAATGGCTTACCGAAACTAAGAATTGAAGAAGCCGCAGCTCGAAAGCAGGCTCGGATCGACAGTGGAAAAGATAAAATTGTAGGCGTCAATATTTTTCCAACAGACGATCAAACCGAAATGGAATTGCTAGAAGTAGACAACGCAGAAGTGCGTCGTGGACAAATTGCGGGCATCCAAAAAGCAAAAGCGGAGAGAGATGAGGCAAAAGTACAAGCAGCACTAACGGCACTCGCAACTTGTGCAAAGGATGGGAAGGGTAATTTATTAGAATTGGCGGTTATCGCTGCTCGGGAGCGTGCGACGCTTGGAGAAATTTCTGCTGCGATGGAGAAACACTTTGGTCGTTATGTTGCTCGTACTCAAGTAGTCAGCGGCGTCTATTCAAAAGAAATCAGTATGGACAAAAAATTTAAAGCAACGCAACGATTAGCCGATGAGTTTGCAACGCTCGATGGTCGTCGCCCTCGTATTATGGTGGCTAAGTTAGGACAAGATGGACATGATCGTGGTGCGAAGATTATTGCCACTAGCTTTGCCGATCTTGGATTTGATGTAGATATTGGACCGCTATTCCAAACACCAGAAGAAGCTGCACAACAAGCCGCAGAGAATGATGTGCACGTTCTCGGCATCTCTTCCTTAGCAGCAGGTCATAAGACCTTGGTTCCTCGTACTGTCGAAGCACTCAAGGCATTAGGTAGAGAAGATATTTTGGTGGTAGCCGGTGGTGTTATCCCTCCTCGAGATTATGATTTTTTGTACGATGCTGGTGTGATGGGAATCTTTGGGCCTGGGACGATTATCGCGGAGGCAGCTGGGGAGATTTTGGCCGTTTTGATGAAGCAAATTTCTTGATTTTTTGTGAGTAATGAATAATGTTTTAATGAAAAATGAATAATGCCTTCTATCGTGTCAAATTAGAAGAGTAAAAGCCCAACGGGCAAAAAGAGATAAAATAAAAAGGAATCAATAATTAGAGAGCGGGAGGCAGCACCTCCTAATTAGGAGGCTGGGAGGTAGTGGAGCAAAAAGAAAAAATAAGATAACACAACCATGAAAAGGAAAGCCAAAATGCATCTTAGTGCAAGAGTTTCTACTTTTAGAAATGCAAAACAATTACGAAGAGTAATGACACCTGCAGAAAAGACCCTTTGGTTGGCTTTGAAGAATAAACAATTAGATGATCTTAAATTTAGGCGCCAACATCCTATTAGCAGATATGTGTTGGATTTTTATTGTGTTAGAGCAAAGGTAGGAATCGAAATTGATGGTAAGTATCATGAGGAGAAATCACAGAAATTATATGATGCTGATCGTACTGAAAACCTGGAGTTACATAATATTCAAATTATTAGATTTACAAATGAAGAAGTTTTAACTAACCTTACAGAAGTACTAGAGTCAATAAGCCAAATCTGTGAATCTAGGATTCTAAGCTAATTATTCTCAATTCGTTAATCTTAGTATATCGGAAGAGTATAAAAATGAATAATGCCCTCTATCGAATCAACTTACACGATAGAAGGCATTATTCATTACCAAATTATTCATTATTCATTACAACTACTTATTCTCACTAATCTTAGTAATCTTTTCATCTACTTTATCAATCATCCGTTCCTTGATATTTTTTAGCTGCTCAATATTCTTTTCTAGTTTAACTTTAGCCTCATCGTCTGTTGCCGCTTTTAATTCCTCCGTCAAAGCTTTAATCTTTTCTTCGGTTTCTTTAACCCTAGTTTTTTGTTTTTCTAGTGATTCTGCCTCGTCTGCTTTTTCAAATATTTTATCTTCTGGACTATCTGTTGGTTGTAAATTTGAAGTCCTCATTTTCTTAGGTATAAAGACAGTTTCACCCACTTGTCGCTGATTCATAAAATTAGGAGATACAATCTCGATACCTGCTTCGTGCAAGGCATCTAGAATATTTCCATTGAGTCGAGACTCTGTACTTAGAATGGTTTTGACATCGGAAATCATACCATATACTTGATAGACTACAGAAAAATCACCGAGTTCTTGTATTCTTACAAAACCATCTTTCAGGCCCGTTATCTCGGTTGCTTTGATGAGTACTTTTTCAATTTTCTTATGGTTAACATCATAACCTAGCGAACAGATTCCACTAATAAAAGTCCCTGAAGAACGAGTAACCTTTACAGGATTGGTAGCTAAAAATAAATTAGGTAAGGTTAATAGATCACTGTTTTCAGTTTGGATTTCTGTATGAAAAAGACCTCGTTCAGTCACCCGTCCAAAATGTTCCGTTACTCGAATAAAATCTCCTGCTCTAAAACTATTTACCGCTCGTAACATGATTCCCGCAAGTGCATTTCCAATAAAGGTAGCAGAGCTCAAGGCCAATACCGCTGATAAGACAATTCCAATCAAACTAGTAATTTGTCCACGTAGCGAATCACCTAAAGGCAAGGCCAAAATGATGGCAATCACGCCTACTAAGCCAATGGTAAATAATACGATCCCACGAATTAATCCAGCATCCGTCTTTCCTCTCGCCTGGCGATCCAGAAAAATACGTGTTAGATAAAAAACAGCAGCAACAACAAGAATGGTCATTACTGTTCCGCTAAAACTAAGAATGGTTCCGATGATATTATCCATAATAAAAAAGCTTTTAGGCCAGATATTGATAAACAAATACCTGCTAAAGATTGAGTGTGTTTTTTACAAAAAAAGATTGAATTATTCAATGTTTTTAATATTCCTTACGACACTTTGGACGTAATGGATACTTATTGGATACAAAAAAAAACTATTTTAATTCAATTTTAATATTAAGATTATTATTTTGATCATTTCTATTATTGATTGCGATGGTAACGCCTTCCGGCAAAATAGGGTTTTCTTTAAAATAAGAAAATAGTTTTTCTTTCAATTCAATATATTTTTCTATCGATATTTTAGGACCAGACTCAAGCCATAAAATTAGCTGTACCTGTTCTGGCTGTTCTCGCAAAATCTGTGCTGCTCTAGTCCAAAAAATAAGATCAAATTTTTGAAAAAACGAAATCCGACCTAACCTTTTTAAACCCCAATAATTTTGTTGAGACCATAATTTAAAAAAGTATTTCCGCGAATGATACTTTTCTACAATTCTAATCAAAGCAAAACTATCCGTAAATTTTTGTAAAAATATCTCGCCATAAAAATCTGGATCTGCCAACACTAGATCAAAAGGATGTTCGTCATCATTCGGTCGTCGATCTTGATAGTTTTTTATCTCTATCAGATACAATTGCTCATCGCTTAAAGCCATAAAGTCTACTCCCTTAAATCCTCGACCACTGACATATCCAAAGAAACGGTGTGCATCCCATTTGATCACTTTCCAATTTATCGGAAAACTAAAAGTCAGTCCACTTTCTTTAAAGGTCATTTGAAATCTTTGATTTGAAGTTTTTAAATAACTTCTTTATTAACGGCCATTAACCTATCTAAAAATAAACAAATTCATCGAAATCGAACGACTAAGTGTGAAATAAACATATATTAAAAATTGGTAATGTTTTTGTAGTGCTATACATTGGATTCCTTTGGTTACAGAGAGATCTAAAAATGAATAATAAATATTTCCCCACTTGATTCAAGTTATTTGTTGTTCGTTTTTTCTTAAAAAATACTAAAAACATTAGCCCATGTACAGACTTTCATTGCTACTAACTTTCCTTTTTCTCGGCTCACTTTCCCTAAATGCGCAGTGCGTACAAGGCGATTGTTTTAATGGTGAAGGTACATTTGTTTATCCAAGTGGTACCAAGTATACTGGTCAGTTTAAAAACGGCGAAATTCATGGTCAAGGCACCTGTGATTATGTCAATGGTACAAAATATAGCGGCCAATGGGTACAAAGATATCCTGAAGGCTATGGTATAAAAACGTATCCTGATGGCACTCGCCGAGAAGGCCAATGGTTACGTGGACAACCTATTAATCCCGAAGGACAAGTCTTAGAATTCGCGACCAAAGGAAATACCCAAACGACGACTGCATTTGATGTACAGTCGGGTTGTGTACAGGGTAATTGTGAAGCAGGTCTCGGTGTCTATGTCTATATTGATGGTAGTAAATACGAAGGAGCATTTAATAATGGAAAGCTTCATGGTCAAGGAACTTGGTTTTACCCAGATGGAGAAAAGTACATCGGTGGTTTTAAAAATAATTATTCCCACGGATTAGGAACGATCTATCACCTCGATGGTACAACCACCAACGGTGAATGGGTAAACGGAGAATTTCTAAATCTTAGACCAGCAAGTGCAGAAGAAGGTTGTATTGAAGGAGACTGCCAAAATGGAATCGGTACTTATATCTACGAAGGTGGATCGGCTAAATATGTAGGTTCTTTCAAAAACGAAATTCCAGAAGGAACCGGAACTTGCTATTATGCCAACGGTGAAAAATACGAAGGCCAGTGGGTAAGAGGAAGTTTTAATGGAATCGGAACCCTTTTTATGCTTGATGGATCTAAAGTTAATGGACTATGGCAAGATGGAACCTATCTTGGCAAACCAGCAGCAGATACAAAAACTACCGCAGCTCCAGTATCACAAAATACGGATACTAAAGTATGGGCAGTATTAGTTGGCGTTTCTAATTACGAACATATGCCAGCACTAAAGTACACAGATGATGATGCTTATAGAATTTTCGCTCACCTGAAAAGCCCAGAAGGCGGAGCACTAGACAACGATCAAATAAAAATTTTAATCGACGAAGATGCAACGTTAGAAAAAATAAAATCAACTGTAAGTGAAGTGTTTTCAAAAGCAGGACCGAATGATTTAGTGATGTTATACTTCTCTGGTCATGGATTAAATGGTTCTTTTTTACCGATTGATTTTGATGGTTATAACAATAAACTATTGCACGAAGATATCAATGCACTATTAGAGCAAAGCCCAGCAAAATATAAAATCTGTATTGCAGATGCTTGCCACTCTGGTAGCATGTACGCAAGCCGCGGAACGGTATCTGAAACCTTAGACAAGTACTATCGAACTTTAGCACAAGCACAACCAGGTACCGCACTTATTCTATCCTCTAAATCTACCGAAACTTCTCTAGAATCAAGCGGACTACGCCAAGGCGTCTTCAGTCATTTTCTCATCCGTGGATTACGTGGAGAAGCCGACTTAAGCACAGACGGAATCGTAACCATTGACGAACTCTATAGCTACATCTATCAAAACGTTCGATCCTATACCGGCATGCGCCAATCTCCTGTTATGCTAGGAGAATTTGATGATAACATGGCCGTATCTGTCGTAAGAGATTAAACTGTTTAATATAAAAATATTTTAAGGAAAAACCTTTGCAGAATTAAACGCTGCAAAGGTTTTTTTGAATGATGACTCTACTTCTAACCATAATCTTTAAAATATTTACGTTAAAAGATATACACGATTGAGTGTCTCTGCGCCTCTGCGCGAAAACACACATGATAAAGATATACACGTTAAAGCATCTCTGCGCCTTTGCGTCCTCCGCGAGAAAAGAAACACACCCTCAAACCCAACAAAAACCGACAACATCCCCAAACACTAGTCCTAAAAAACAGCCACTTAGTCGAGATATTTTTGTCTCTGAATCATTAATTCGTATTTTAGCCAAAGAATAAAATAACTAACAGCTAGTGCATAACAGCTTTTGATTTCTAAAATCAGTCACAATCGAAATCGCGATTAAGTGAAGCCAGTAGCAAAAAGCTAATAGCAAAAAAGATTATGAAAGAAAAAAAAGGTTTTTCAATTAGCGGTTGGATAGTAGCATTAATACTCCTCATTTTTGCGCTGTTTATGGCCAACAAAATTTTTAATGGCAGACTTCCGGTAGACCGACCAGAAAATATGCTTTTGATAATTCCAACGATTTTCGTTCTACTCTTTATATCGAGAGGACTCTATGTGATTGAACCCAATGAAGCGATCATTCAAATGTTTTTTGGTAGCTATGTCGGTACCGATAAACAAGATGGTTACCGTTGGACGGTTCCTTTCTTTAAGCGGACGCGAGCCAGTTTAAGAGTACAGGATTTTGAAACAGAAATGATTAAAGTAAACGACCTAAAAGGAAATCCGATTCAGATCAGTGCCATTGTTATTTGGCGAATCAAAGATACCTATGCTGCCTATTTTGATGTCGAAGATTTTGGGAATTTTCTTACGCGTCAAAGTGTCGCTGCGCTTCGTGGATTGGCCATGAAATATCCCTACGAAGCAAATGAGGAAAGTTCTCATTCTTTGATTACACACACCGAGGAAGTAGCTGAAAATTTAAAAATTGAGATCCAGAATAAACTCGACCAAGCAGGTATCGAAATCATGGAAAGCCGAATTAATCACCTGAGCTATGCCAGAGAGATCGCCGCAGCAATGCTTCAGCGGCAGCAAGCAAGTGCCATCATCTCTGCTCGTACCGAAATCGTAGAAGGTGCCGTCGGCATGGTCGAAATGGCCATCAATCAATTAGAAGATAAAGAGATCGTTTCTTTTACGCCTGAAGATAAACGAAAATTAGTCACCAATCTACTAGTCGTTCTTTGTAGCGAACAAGGCACACAGCCAATCATCGAAGCAGGTGGTGCGTAAAAAAGCAGGACTTTAAGTGTGTATTAAAAAGAGAGTGTCATTGGGTAATTATTACTTAATGACACTTTTTTGATGATTATTTAAAATAAAATAACTAATTTGTTGATTAATT
>CALGJS010000509.1 GCA_937927835.1 uncultured Saprospiraceae bacterium
AAGTGTAAACAAGTTTTAATCACTTTTAAATTTTAAACCCATGAACTCAATTATTTCGTTTTTAATCAACAGTACCCTTATTTTTTCTTTTGTATTATTTACCTTTTCGGTGAATGCCCATGATCAAATTGATTATGCAGCAAATCTAGTGGATCAAGATCCCTTCGCATTCTTTGATGATAGGTTGGATCTGGAATTGGAAGAAAGTACAGATTGTATTACGGTAGAAGAAATCTCAGTAACTCAAGTATCCGACATTACTCCTCCTAAAACAAAACAGATGTATGGCCGCGAAAGTATCACTTTTATTTTAGGAAAAGATACAGAACCGGGCATTCAGTTTTACGATGAGGCATTCTACTATTTTGCAAATCACCCTTATGATCAAACAGAGTTTATTATTACCTCTTGTCGGTCTTTATTAGATGTTCGGAATTATCTAGCTTCTTTCCCAACTGGAAATGCTTTGCCTTGGAGTACAATTAATATTGTGATGTCTCCAAATGAATCAAGCAACTTACGAGTTCCTATTTTTCCACAAGGAACGAAGTCGAATGTAAAGAATTTAGAAATGATCGCGATCCAAAATGAGTTTCCTAGCTTATCTAGTAATCAAATCGACCAAAGAACAACGCTTTATATCCACGGAGCGGAAGTCGAAAAAGATTCCAAGCTAAGCTATGCTTTACATGGGTTACTTTTTGCAAAAGGAAATTTAGCCATCAACCCAATTTTTGTAGATGAGTCTTTTGCCCTTGAGCAAACAAAATAACTAAATCTAAACATACATATTGAAAAAAAAGAATCCTCATTTGGTACCAAATGAGGATTTCTTTTTTTTATTGGATATTGGATATTGGATATTGGATATTGGATATTCCTCTACCTTCCTCCTTGCCAAGCCTTTTTAAAATAAAGGTCAACTTGTTTTGCGGCCGCTCTTCCTTCTGCTAAGGCCCAAACTACTAAGGATTGTCCTCGTCTCATATCTCCAGCAACAAAGACCTTTTCTACGTTGGTTTGGTATTGATGGTCTTCTACGAGATTGCGGTCATTAGTGACTACACCGAGTGAGGACAGAACGCCTTCTAGTTGAGGATTGGTAAAACCAATAGCTAGCAAAACCAAATCACATTCAATGATTTCTTCCGTACCAGGAATTTCAGTAAAACGCTGATCCTTCCAATCGACCTTGATTGTTTTTATAGCCTTAAGAGAACCATCTGAATTTTTTAAAAATTCTTTTGTAAGAATTGCCCAGTGTCGATCGCAACCTTCTTCATGGGACGAAGAGGTACGAAGTTGCATCGGCCATAATGGCCAAGGAGTGGAGTCATCTCTTGTATTTGGTGGTTGAATTAAAAGCTCAATTTGTTTTACAGAAGTAGCACCTTGACGATTTGAAGTTCCGACACAATCTGCTCCTGTGTCTCCTCCACCAATGACTACTACTTTTTTTCCTTTGGCAGAAAGGATGGGATCGGTGATATTATTTCCAGCAACTCTTTTGTTATTTTGCTCTAGAAAATCCATGGCGAAATGGATACCTTTTGCAGACCTGCCTTTGATCGGCAAATCTCTTGGAATGGTAGATCCGCCACAAAGTACCATTGCATCAGAAGATTGTAATAATTCTTTGGCATCTATGTTAACACCAATATTTGCGTTGGTTTTAAATTTAATTCCTGCTGCCTCCATTAATTGAAGACGACGATCAATAATCTTTTTTTCAAGTTTGAAATCTGGAATTCCGTATCGAAGTAATCCACCAATTCGGTCGTTTCGTTCATAGACCGTTACGGTATGTCCAGCACTATTGAGTTGTGCAGCCGTTGCTAATCCTGCTGGACCAGAACCAACTACTGAAATTTTTCGTCCCGTTCTTAGCGTCGGTGGTTCGGGACGTACCCAACCTTTTTCAAAAGCCATTTCAATAATAGACTTTTCAATATGCTCGATCGCTACTGGATTTTCATTGATACCTAGAACGCAAGATGCTTCACAAGGTGCAGGGCAAATTCGTCCAGTAAATTCTGGAAAATTATTGGTCTTACTTAATGTTTTATACGCTTCTTCCCATTTGCCTTCTGTGACCGCTTCATTAAAATCTGGAATTAGATTACCGAGTGGACAGCCATTATGACAAAAGGGAACTCCACAATCCATACAGCGATTGGCCTGTGCTTTTGTTTTATCTTCAGGATGAGGTAAATAAATTTCCTTATAATCCTTTACTCGTTCTTTTGTGGCTCTGGTTAAAGGAGTTTCTCTTGTAATATTTAAAAATGCTTTAGGATCATTTATCATGATAATAATTTTTTGAGTGTGGTTAAATGGTAACTTTTGCGGTAGCTTTATTTTTTGCTAATAAAGCTTTGTATTCTCTGCCCATGACCCGTTTAAAATTTTTGTTTTCTGTTTCCCAATTATTTAAAATTTTAAGTGCTACCTGACTTCCAGTATATAAAAAATGTCGCCGTAATAAATACCTTAAATCGTCTTTATTTTCATCAGTTAAAGGATCAAGATCAACTAATTCTCGATTTAAACTTTTATGAAAATCATCCATTTTATCATAGACATAAGCGACACCACCACTCATTCCTGCTGCAAAATTTTTACCTGTTGAACCTAAGATTACCACCTTGCCACCAGTCATATATTCACAACCATGATCTCCGATTCCTTCAATAACCGTTTGAACACCAGAGTTACGAACAGCGAATCTTTCTCCAGCTCTTCCTCGGATATAAGCTTCTCCAGATGTAGCTCCATAAAAAGCTACATTTCCAATAATAATATTTTCACTAGGTTTAAAGGTTGCTTTCCGATCTGGAATAATAGCCAATTTTGCTCCCGAAAGTCCCTTACCAAAATAATCATTGGCTTCTCCCTCTAAGGTAAAGAAAAGACCTGGTGCACCAAAGGCACCAAAACTCTGTCCGGCCGAACCACGGAAATGATACTTGATCGTATCTTCTGGTAATCCTTCGCTTCCATGTAATAAAGAAATTTCATAAGACAGCATAGTACCGACCGCACGATCTGTATTTTTGATTGGAAAGGCAGCATTGACTTCTTGTAAATCTTCCAAAGCAGCTTGAGCATATTCAATTAATCGGCGATCTAGCACATCCTTAATTCCATGATCTTGAGCCACTTTTTTGTATTGACCAACAGAAATTTCTGCAGGTTCTTTGTATAAGATTGGGCTTAGGTCTAGTTCTTTATATTTCCAATGTTGAATTCCCTTTTTTAACTTTAATAATTCTACCTTTCCGACCATTTCATTGACGGTCCGGAATCCCAACTGCGCCATATATTTACGCAAATCTTCTCCTAAAAATCTAAAGAAATTAATAAGATGTTCAGGCTTGGCAGTAAATTTCTTTCTTAAATCTGGATTTTGAGTAGCGATACCAACAGGACAAGTATTCATGTGGCACTTACGCATCATAATACAACCTTCTACTACCAATGCAGCAGTAGCAATCCCCCACTCCTCTGCTCCTAATAAAGTAGCGATGGCTAAGTCACGTCCAGTTCTAATTTGTCCATCTGTTTGTAGGGTTACTCGATCACGAAGCTTATTCTTTACTAAAGTTTGATGTGATTCTGCCAGGCCTAATTCCCATGGTAGTCCTGCATGGCGAATGGAGGTTATGGGAGAAGCTCCAGTACCGCCATCATGGCCTGAAATAAGGATGGCATCAGCATGTGCTTTAGCGACACCAGAAGCAATGATTCCAACACCTGCTTTGGAAACTAATTTTACATTAATTCTAGCTCGACGATTAGCGTTTTTTAAATCAAAAATAAGTTGTGCTAAATCTTCAATGGAGTAAATATCATGGTGTGGTGGTGGAGAAATCAATCCAACTCCTGGCGTACTATGACGAACTCTTCCAATCCATTCATCTACTTTGGTTCCAGGCAATTGTCCTCCTTCTCCAGGCTTGGCACCTTGGGCCATTTTTATTTGAATCTCATCAGCGTTGGCGAGATAATAGCTGGTTACTCCGAATCGACCTGAAGCTACCTGTTTGGTGGCCGAACGTTCCCAATCTCCATTCGGTTTGGGTTTATATCGAGCCGGATCTTCTCCTCCTTCGCCACTATTGCTTCGTCCTCCAATTCTATTCATTGCAATAGCCAGTGTGCTGTGCGCTTCATGAGAGATTGAGCCGAAGGACATAGCTCCCGTAGCAAATCTTTTTAAAATATTTTCTATGGGTTCTACTTCTTCAATGGGAATTGAAGTAGATCTTCGGAAAGTAAGTAAACCACGTAGTGTACAAGCTTGGGTAAGCTGATCGTTGATTAGTTTTGCATAAGCATCGTAAGATCGTTGATCATTTTTTCGGGCTGCTTGTTGTAATAAATGAATTGTTTGTGGATTAAAAAGGTGGTATTCTCCTTCTTTTTTCCATTGAAATAATCCACGAGTTATCAAATGATGATCTGGTTTTAAAGCAGCACCATTCGCAAAATGATGGCGGGAGACTACCTCCCTGGCAATGCCATCAAACCCGATACCTTCAATCCTAGAAATGGTTCCTTTAAAACAAAAATCTACTACCTCTTGATTTACACCAAGCGCTTCAAAAATTTGCGCTCCTTGGTAAGATTGTAAAGTAGAGATTCCATTCTTTGAAAATATTTTTAATAATCCCTTTCCAATTGCTATTATAAAAATTTCCTTGGCTTTTTTCCTGGTAATTTCTTTAGAAAAGATTCCTTGTTGATGTAAATTACTAATGGTGTTTAAGGCCAAATAAGGATGAATGGCATTTACCCCATATCCAATCAAGGTAGCGAAATGATGGGTTTCCCAAATATCACCTGCCTCTACTACAATACTAGTTTGGTTTCTGAGTCCTTGTTTTATTAAGTGGTGATGAACAGCACCAGCAGCTAAAAGAGAAGGAACAGGAGCCACCTGTAGTCCTGTATTACGATCTGACAGAATAATAATATTGGTATTGTTTCTAGCCAAATCTTCTGCCGTCGCACAAATATGATCTAATGCTGCTTTGAGCCGACCTTTCTGTTCATCGGCAATAAAGATCATGTCGATTTTACCTGACTTATAATTTGGGTGATGTATTTGTTTTATTTTATTAAAATTTTCTGCATCTAAAATAGGCTGATCTAGATGGATGTATCGTGCATGTAATGGATCATCTTTTAATAAATTTCTTTTGCTTCCTAAGGTAGAATGCAAAGACATGACCGCTCTTTCTCGGATGGGATCAATGGGTGGGTTGGTTACTTGGGCAAATAGTTGTTTGAAATAATTAGCTAAATGTTGGGCGTGATGAGAAAGTACCGCCAAAGGAGTATCGGTTCCCATCGACCCAATTGGATCTTTTCCCTTTTGAATCATTGGTGCAATGATCATTTTTAAATCTTCTCGACTATAACCAAATAATTGTTGTCGATTAACCAATGTCCGATAATCCATGTTTACCTCATTGGTTGGTTGACTAGGTAAGGCGGAAAGGTCTGTTAAATGATCCTCTAACCAATCCTTGTATGGTAACCGTTGACAAATAATTCTTTTTACTTCCTCATCTCCAATGATCCGCTTTTCATCCATATCTGCGATAAGCATCTTTCCTGGTTGTAGACGACCTTTTAAAATGATACTTTCTTGATTGACCGGTAATGCTCCAGCTTCTGAAGCAACAATCAACGTGTTTTCGTCAGTCAAACAATATCGAGAAGGTCTAAGTCCATTTCTGTCTAAAGTGGCGCCAACCAATATACCATTAGTAAAACAAATGGACGCAGGACCATCCCATGGCTCCATCATGTTTTTATGATATTGATAAAAATCTCGTTTGTAGGATGGCATTAATTCATCGTGTTGCCATGCTTCCGGAATCATCATCATCAAAGCATGTGGCAAAGACCTTCCAGATAAAACCAAAAACTCTAAAACATTATCGAAATTGCCAGAGTCAGAATGACCTTGTCCACAAATTGGTTTCAAACGACGCATTTCTTCTTCCGTAAAAAGGTCTGAGATTAATTGGTCTTCTTTTGATTTCCACCAATTCAGATTTCCACGAATAGTATTGATTTCTCCATTATGCGCAATGTATCTAAACGGTTGTGCTAATTTCCATTTTGGGACGGTATTGGTAGAAAATCGGGAATGAATTTGAGCGATCGCAGAGGTATAAGTTGCTTCGCTTAAATCGGGATAATATAATCCTAACTGGTACGTAGTTAATTGACCTTTGTAAACGATGGTTTTATAAGAAAAGGAAGGGATGTAAAACATATCTCGTGTCTGCGGATAGACTTCATGGATATTGTGAATGGCATATTTTCTCAAAACAAAAAGTCGTCGTTCGAGTGCTAATAATTTAAGATCTGTTTTTGGTCGAACAAAGACTTGTTCAATATAGGGTTCACTTGCAATGGCTGATTTTCCAAGGCTACTATTATCGGTTGGAACGGAACGATATCCTAAAAGTTCAAAACCTAATTCGTCAATATAATCGTTGAACAAAACACGACATTGATCTTGTAGCCGTTCATTTTTTGGAAAGAAAATCATTCCTACACCATAACCACCAAATTCAGGTAATTTAATTTTTTGTTTGGCCATTTCTGCCAGAAAAAAATCATGCGGAATTTGGGTTAAAATTCCAGCTCCATCTCCTGTATTGGGTTCACATCCACAAGCACCACGATGTTCCATGTTTGTCAACATGAGAATGGCATCTTGAATTAATTTGTGTGTTTTATTTCCGTTAAGGTTGGCAATCAGTCCTGTACCACAGGAGTCTTTTTCTAGTTCGGGGACATATAAACTTTTGATAGGTAATACTTCTTCAGGTATTTGTTGGTTGGAATTCTCCATGAAAAAATCGAATTAAAATTATTCTCAAATTATTTAGAATAATCTGGTTAAAAGGTCGATTTAATCTGGTAGGACAACGTCAAAAATAAATTTTTAGTTGGAAAGCAATAACCAAAAACTATTTCATCTTGACAAGGATGAATTACAAATATTAGGCTTTTTTACCTTAATACCAAATAATAATTTAGACTAATGATTGATAGCCATAATTAATTTTGACAATTATAGATTATTTGCTTTTGGGATTTTAGAATAAAAAGAAAGGCATGTTTTAGTTTGACAAAATTAAATTTCTATCTCAACCATTGTGAGCTATAAAATTTTTGATTTAATAAATTGAAAAAATATCTAGGTGAGGTTAAATCTTAATTAATTTTTTTATTATTTTTTTATTTCCCTGTTGAATTATTAACCAATAGATCCCCGAACTTTTAATGATGGCATCATTAAGTTGGATTTCAGGTCGATAATTATTTGGTGAAATTTCTCGCTGGTAAACTATTTTGCCAAATTGATCGATCACACTTATTTGGGTATAACTTAGTGGATCGGATTTTAATAGAATGTTGGTACTTCCGTTGAATGGATTAGGAGCAACGGTGGCGTTTAACGAAACTGGCATCTCTAGTCTAGATGGATTTGAAATAAACTCTAAAACTAGTGGTTTACGATCTTGATCAGTCATTAAGACATGAGGCGAGTATTTTTCCGAAAGTCGAACAGCTTCGCTTAAGTAAACAGATTGCTTAGCCTTAATTTTCCAAGTGAATACTGTAGGTAATTGATCAAGCGATTGCTTTTTTAAGCCTCCAGCAAAACCCGTCCAGATTCCAGCTGATTTATTATTTATTTCATCAACTACCATAAACGTGGAAGCATCATGATTTCCTTTTTCAATATTTTCTAAAGAAACTAGATCTGGATTAAATTCCAATTGACAAGCAAAACCTAAAACCTGCTTTAAATCAGAAGAAGGAATACTAAAAGAATATTCTTCCCCAGCCTCAAGTCTTTGATCTTGAATGGTAAAACGATGTAATTCTCGAGTATCTCCACTTTGTAATAAATTTGGATTCGCATCTCCACTGACATCTCCCATTTTAATAGCCACAAAATTTAAAATATTAGCGGCTTGTTCAATATCACTACAGCTTCCATTCCAAGGAACAGTTTCCAACCAAGGATCCAAAGGGTCAGAAAAATTATGTAGTTCAGGTACAAATCTCCAGCTTTCCGTTTGAGTAAATATGGTGTCAATAAATAAAATCACTCGACGTACCGCTATCAAATCTGAAATAGTAATGGATTCACTCAAGTTCACATCAGCAGCAAGCCATTGGTAAGGAGTTTCCAAAGTATCGTATTCTAAGAGATGCCTTTGTAATCCGATAATATCTTGAACTCCAAGACCATTGACAGCACGGGTATTTTTACTCAAGTTGATTTCACAAGATACTGCATCGGCTGGAATTCGTGGGAAATCATACGTTCCATCTGGTCCAGTAACTTGGATTGGGATGGACGGGTGAGTAGCAGTAATTGAGACATTTGGTATTGGACGATCTTGCCAATCTTTAATATTCCCTGAAATTTGGACAGATTCAAACAAGCCAATATTGTCTAAATCAAAACTCAAAATAGATCGGCCATGACTAGCAGCTACCACCTGATTATTTATTTCATTATAAACCAAATCATAAACTGGAATGGTAGGAAAATTACCTCCTAGTCTTTCCCAACTTTCACCCGAATTTAAAGAAGCATAAACACCAGCATCATTGGCAATAATTAAAACGGAATCCTGATGTCGAGGAAGAATAATAATATCGTTAATGGCAACCGGAGGTAAATCGCCAGCAATATTTTCCCAAGTCTCTCCACCGTTATCAGATCGAAAAACATAAGGTGTATTTTCGTTATCACGATAACCAGACAAAGTGGTATAAACCATTTCTTCAAAAATAGGACTGGCTTTTATACTAGTAACATACCGTTCTGGAAGTCCTTGCTTAATTTCTTCCCAATTATTTCCGTCATCGGTAGTTCGCCAAACATTTGCGTCCGTGGTTCCAACGTAAATTGTTCCTTGATTTAATGAAGATTCATCTAAGGTAGAAATCGTATGAAATTGAGGGGCGAAAACAATTCCATCGGTTAAGTCAGGACTTATTGGATCCCAATCAGAAGCTCGGTCGATGGTTTTATAAACTCTAAAGGTTCCGGTATATAAACTATTGGATTCATGTGGACTAATAAAATATTGCATGTCCCAGTTCCTTCGGTCACTGCCAAAAATTCCACTAGTTGCACTAGAAAAGTTGATTCCATTGTTTGTTACACCAATACCTCCATTTTGTGATTCCGCATAATAATTGAGCGAATCATCTGGATTAAAAGCAGTTTGAAAACCATCTGCCCCCCGTATCTTAATCCAGTTATTGATGGAATTGCTATTACCACTTTGTGTTCCATTATCTTGAAATCCGCCATAATAGGTGTTTGGTTCAAATGGATTATACCCTACCCTATAAACCTGTGTTGCAGGAATGTTTTCAATATCTTGCCAATTATTTGCGCCAGGTAATCGCCGGTATGCACCACCATCATTTCCAAGTATTACACTCCCGTTATCAGGAAATGCAATGGCATGATTGTCAACATGAACATTATTAGGAGCGGCCTCTCCCCAAGTAAAACCTCCATCAGTAGACGAGATCAAAGGAACTCCTAAAACAAACATCTCGTCTTCGTTATGAGGATTAACTCTTAAACGGCCTAAATACCAGCCAAATCCAAACATACATGTATTGACAAATGGCGTATTTTCATTTGCTATTTCAGACCAAATATCTCCATTGTCGGTCGTTTTATATAACCCACTGAATTGATGGGTGGCACTGGTGAAACAAGCGAAAAAAGTATTTGGATTTTGTTGAGATTGCGAAAGCGAAATTCTACCTCCGTTCCCAATTGGTAATCCGTTAGCAAGCGGTTGCCAGTTTTCTCCTGCATCTAATGTCCGATAAACTTTATGTCCAAAACTAGTCAATGTACTTTCTTGGTTGTTCCGGATTCTGGTCCAGATACCAGCAAAAATAATATCAGGATTGGTTGGATGAATGACCAGATCAATGATACCTGTTTGGTTGTCAATGAAAAGAACTTTCTCCCACGTTTGTCCTCCGTCTGTTGTTTTATAAAGTCCTCGATCATTGGTGCGTTCGTAAGGCAAGCCCATGGTTCCAGCATAGATGATGTTTGGATTCGTAGGATGGATAATTATTTTAGAAACGATATAGGTTTCTGAAAGGCCGATATTGGTCCAAGTATTTCCTCCGTCTGTTGTTTTATAAATGCCATTTCCGATAAAAGGGAAACCTGTGATAGAAGGATCGCCAGTGCCTACAAAAATCGTCTCAGGATCATTTTGATGGAAAGCCATATCTCCAATTGCTAAATAAGGTTGATCATCAAAGATTGGATTCCAAGTTATGCCGTTGTCCATGGTTTTAAAAATACCTCCTCCTGAATATCCAAGGTACATGATATCGGGATTGGTAGGATGAACCAAAATGGCATTGACTCGGGCTCCTGCGTTTCCTGGGCCTTGGGTTTCCCAATCGGTATCAAAACCCGGTGAACTGGAGCGTTGTGCTTCTTGTTCTTTAACTGTTTTCATTCCTTTTAGAAAAGCTTTTTGGGAAAACTGGTTATCGGGATAAGACCTTTGAAGAAAAAAGTGATCGGCAGGACCATGCTTTTGGGCTACGCCGCTGTTTTCTTGCGGTGAGGACACCCTATTTTTGGAAAATAGTAGGTGATGAAAATTATAGGTAATGGCAGCAGCCAAGACTATTAGGATAGGAAGTATAATTTTTTTCATGAACCACTTTCTTTTATTCACAGGGATCAACTTAGAACCTATTATTCAGTTACCCATTTTTTTACCAAAAGGAATAGGATGCTTACGAAAAGGTTTTTAAGGATGATTATACTACAAAGTACAAAATTCCAACTAAAGTAAAAAGTCGTTTGAATGAGAATTTATAATAAAAAAGACCTTACGAAGACAAAAAAACGAAAAACGTTTACTAAACTTTAAAAGTTTAGTAAACGTTTTTCGTTATCGTTTTTCGAGTAAGAGACCTTTTAATAGAGTCCTAACTTTTATTATATCGATGTTCGGAATCGTAGGCGCTTACGATATTTTCATTTTTGACATCTTCCTCTACCAAACCATCTCGTAGCCGAATAATTCGGTGCGCATGTTCTGCGATATCTGGTTCGTGGGTAACTAGAATGATGGTATTTCCTTGCTTATGAATTTCTTCAAGGATGGCCATAATTTCTATAGAAGTCTTGGTGTCAAGATTTCCAGTAGGCTCATCTGCGAGAATGATCGCAGGATTATTGACAAGGGCTCTAGCAATGGCGACCCTTTGTCGTTGTCCTCCTGAAAGTTCATTTGGGCGATGATCTACTCTATCGCCAAGATTAACAGCAGTCAATGCTTGGTTAGCTTTCTCTCGTCGTTTGGTCTTATTGAGGCCACTATAAACCAAAGGCAGTGCTACATTATCAAGTGAAGTGAGTCGAGGTAATAAGTTGAAAGTCTGGAAGACGAAGCCAATTTCTTTATTTCTTACTTCTGCTAAATCATCATCTTCCATGGTGCTGACGTCCGTGCCATTAAGTAGGTATTTTCCTTTGGTAGGCGTATCTAGACATCCTAATAAATTCATCAAAGTGGATTTTCCAGAACCAGAAGGCCCCATCAGCGCCACGTATTCATTTTTTTTGATATTCAGGGTAATAGATTGAAGTGCATGGACTTTTTCGCTGCCCATGACATAGGTTTTGCCGAGATCTGAGATTTGGATGATAGAATCGTTCATAGTGTTTATTTTATTACTTTAGGAACCAGGAAGCCTTCGTCGTCGTGTTTTGGGGCGTTTTTTAAAGCTTCTTCTCTGGTGGTTTTTTCGGTGATATTATCTGGTCTAAGCACATTTACTTCATCTGTAAGGTGAATTAGTGGTTTGACGTCTGCTAATTGAAGCTCGTCCATTTTCCCAACCAGATTCAACATTTTATTGAGATCTGAAGACATACTCGTTCTTTCTTCGTCTGAGAGCTGTAGCCGTGCTAAGTTTTCTAATTTTAAAATTAAGGATTTATCAATCTCCATAGGTTGTTTTTTCGATGATTATAAGGAAATATCCTACCAACAAACAGAATACGTGTATATTGAGTGGTTGCGAGGACAATATAAATATTTTTTGTGTACTCAGTTTTAAGGAATTTTTGTTTTTTTTTGGCAAAAGGCTTCTAAAGATTAAAATGGAATCGTATTTTCGCCTGACTTTTGATCGAAACTTTCATTTATACACTTTACATACTATCAATTTACATGAATCCAACTCCTCCCATCATAAAGCATGTCGCCATTGCCGGAAATATAGGTGCCGGGAAAACCACGCTGTGTACGCAGCTTGGTAAACATTTTGGCTGGGATGTACATTATGAATCGACTGATAATAATCCTTATTTAAGTGATTTTTATAACGACATGAAACGATGGTCGTTTAACCTACAGATTTACTTTTTAAATAATCGATATCGTCAAATTTTAGATATCCATAAAGGGGATGTGACGGTTATCCAAGATCGAACAATTTACGAAGATGCGAATATCTTCGCACCCAATCTACACGATATGGGATTGATGACCTCCAGAGATTTTAATAACTATACAGATCTATTCAATCTGATGACTTCTCAGATTTCTCCTCCAGATTTATTGATCTATTTAAAGGCGGATATTTCAACGCTGGTTTCTCATATCCAAGGCCGTGGTCGAGAATATGAAGGAAGTATTAGCATTGATTATCTAAAGCGATTGAATGAACGCTATGATGCTTGGATCGATACGTATGATGCTGG
>CALGJS010000510.1 GCA_937927835.1 uncultured Saprospiraceae bacterium
GGTGAATGAATATGACAATCGAGGATGGATTTCGATTGGTGAATTATTATTCGATCCTGCTACCGAAGGTAAGCTTTGGTTGGCACAAGGATTTGGCATTGTAAATACGACAGATATTAATGATGAAGAAATTATGTGGGAATCGATTAATAGAGGGACAGAAGCGTTGGTCTCTAATGATATTATCGTTCCACCAAATGGAAATATTTTGACGGCTACTTGGGATTTGCCTTTATGGAAAATTACAGATCCATCCGCTTACACTGCCGAGCAAATCAATCCCGATAATCGATTCAATAGTGGTTGGGATTTAGACTATTCAGCAGGGGATCCAGATTTTATCGTTGGAGTAGTAGATGATCATCGATTCTGTTGTCCTGATGGAGCGCAACAAAGTGGTTATTCTGTTGATGGTGGAAATACTTGGACTGTTTTCCCTTCGATTTTAAACGGTACCCATCCGAATGAATTGCAATTTGGGAATATTGCAGTAGATGGCCAAAACACCAATAATATTGTCTGGTTGCCAAGTTTTAATGGAAACCCACATTTTACAACAGATGGAGGTGTAACTTGGACAGCGGCTACTTTACCTGGTATGGATAATGGTGGTCATCATGCTTATTTTTTAGAAAAGAAAGTATTGATCGCAGATGCAGTTACGTCAGGTGTTTTTTATCTCTACCATTGGGATAGTGGATTGTTTGTCTCATCAGATGGCGGAGCAACTTGGTCTGCATCACCTGCTAATCTTCCGGTGGATGGATGGCACGCACAATTGGTAGCTGTTCCTGGAAAAGCAGGCCACTTACTATTTACTTTAGGTGTTGGAAATGAGGCAGCAGAAATCTATTATTCCACTGACCAAGGACAAAGTTTCACCTTGCTTAATAGTCCCAAAGCTTCGGCGATTACAGCTGGAGCGGCAGTGAATAGTAATTTTCCAACCTTTTATGCGGCGGGTGTTTTTAATGAAGAGGAAGGAGTTTTTCGTTCTGTAGATCAAGGAATTACTTGGGATAAAATTGGAGAATATCCAGCAGGCATTTATGCACAGGTTACGACGATGGCCGCGGATCAAGTTGTTCCTGGTAAAGTATATGTTGGTGTCGCTTCGAACGGTTATTTTATTGGAACAGACAACCTATTGACGGCGCTTCCAGTCGAGGAAGGGAATCTAAAAGCAAGTGTCCAAGATCGTTCAGTCGTGATTGATTGGGAAACGCTAAGGGAAGAAAATACAAGTCATTTTGAGGTAGAATATAAAACGGATAATTCGAATTTTAGGGGGGTGGGGCGACTACAAGCAGCTGGGTTTAGCAATCGTTTAAATGACTACCAATTTGTACACAATGATCCTTCTATTGGCTATAATTATTATCGCATAAAATCGGTAGATCTAGATGGGACTTATGATTATTCCAAAATTGTATCTGCCAATTTTGATTCCTCAGATAAAGTGGAATTCTATCCTAATCCGGTAATAGACTTACTTTATGTAGAATCTGAAATCGTCACGAAATTAGAACTTTTTGATGGTCGAGGACAGCTAGTTTCTACTTGGAATTTGGAACGGAATCAAACCAAAGAAATTAAACTCCAAGCATTGCCCGTTGGAGTTTATTGGCTTAGTTGGGATAATGGGACACGTATGAAAAGCCGAAAAATAATGAAGCAATAAGAAATTGAGTAGTCTATTTTTAAGAAGTAGAACAATTGATTCGGGTACGCAATCTTTAGTAGCGTGCTCGGATTTTTCTTCTTAAAAAGAAGCCATCACCTTTTCTAGATCTACATGATTCTTGATCAATTCAATCGCTCTTCGTACTTTCCAAGGAGTATCGGTATTGATTTTCACTTCAATTTGATTGATCTTGGTATAAGCACCGAGCGTATCGAGATGGGTAGATACAACAGGAATTTGATGTTTGTTGATATATTCCATGTCGATCTTTGGATGTTCGCCTTGACCTGGATTGAGTCGTCCTTCTCCAGTAAGAATAATACCTGCGAGTGGACAAGTTTCTCTGCCCATTTTAGCGGAGACCATTTCTACGGTTCGGATAGATTCGTTGGCTCGTTTATAACTGACGACCAATAGCTGGTTACTACATTTATGAATGTTTTCTACATCGTAAACTAGCGAGCCAGGAATGATTTTTTCAATTCTATTTAGTAATTTTTTTTCATGAGAAATACTCCTTCCTTTAATGGCTTCCTTAACTGTATACATGATCGGGTAGGACATTCGCTTTTCATAAGGTAATAAGCCAAGGAGCGGAATTCCCATCTGTTCTAATTTTTTACCTACATAATGTTCAACTTTTTCCATTTTTTTAGGCAAGACCTTATTGACAATTACACCAATAATAGGAACATTTTTTTCGCGGAATAAAGCCAATGACATGTTGAGTTGGTCTATTGTGTTTCCAACGCCTCCCTCTACGACCATCACTACTTTTGCATCCAAAAGTTTTGCGACATCCGCATTTGAAAGATTCACGATGCTACCGACACCAGGATGCCCCGTACCTTCATAAACAACGACTTCATTATGTTGGTGTAAAAATTCGGCGGCTTCTAAAATATTTTTTTGATAAGGGTATTTAGAAGGATCATCTAAGTAATCTGTGGTTGCGCCTTTTCCTAAGATTACAGGACTATGTACTTTTTGCGAAAGCTCAAAATTCATAATTCTGGAAAAAAGAAAAGCATCTTTATCTACTGTTAAATTTTCAAAATTCTTTACTTCCTGTCCCACTGGTTTGCAATACCCCACACCTTTAAGGTCTAGACTGCTAAGCGCGGCGGTCAGCCCTAAGGTAGAAGTAGTTTTTCCGACGTGTTGTCCCGTTGCGGCAACGTAGATACTTTTTTTCATATTTAGTTAAATTAGATAAATAGGAATAGAATGAGATAATTCCACACTGTAAAAGTATAAAAATCATTTAAGTATTTGAGAAAATCCCTACTTCATTGTCTATTCTCTATTTTGGTGTCAAAACCTTAGAAGAAAGCCAATGGTCCCAAACAAATAGCTATTAGCTTTTTAAGAATATCTCCAAAAATACCTTATCTTTCCATTTCAATTTAAAACCCTCATTACTATGTATTCAATGCTCCTTCATAGTCATTCTGGCCTTCGCTGGATCGTTCTTATTTTACTCCTTTTAGCCGTAGTCAATAACGGTATGAAATGGAAATCTGGTAAAGCCTTCACCGATAAAGATCGAAAACTTAATCTGTTTACCATGATCTTTTCTCATATTATGTTGTTGATTGGAATAGGACTGGTCTTTATGAGTCCTAAAATGAAAATAGGAGAGGGAGGAATGAATGAGGTAACACGCTTTTTTATGACCCAACATATGACTTGGATGATTGTAGCGATTATTCTGATTACGATTGGGAACATTCGTTCTAAAAAACTAATTGGAGATAAAGTGAAATTTAAAGCTGCTTTTATTCCTTACCTCTTGGCACTGGTGGCAATTTTATACGCAATTCCTTGGCCCGGAAGAGGCTATGGTGGAGGCTGGTATTAATTAAAATGTTTCTGGTGCTGAAGGTGCTAAGTTTCTATAAATTAATAAGACGAAAAATTTTTAAGCGCAACTGCAACTTCAAAATCAAAATCAAACACTTCAATCGTGTTTTCTTGACGAGTTACCTTCTTTGTCATTTTGTAGTTAGTCTGTGTGGTAGAATTATTTCCCTTTTAAAAGCATTTTTCCTCATTTAATTGCTTTTGCGCTTGAAGTTGTTTTTGAATTTATTGCACAGTGTACTAGCAATGGTACGGTAATTTTTAATTAGGAGATGAGTGCAATATAAATTTGGCTAGTTAGCCTGTTCGCTGGTTAGCTAGTTGGCTTTCTTCATTCGTAAAATACGTTAAAGAGAAGCTAACTAGCCAACAGGCAAACCAGCTAA
>CALGJS010000511.1 GCA_937927835.1 uncultured Saprospiraceae bacterium
GTGGATCCTTATCGCAAAAATAGAATTACCGGAAGTATTATTTTGGTTGACGAAGGTACCAACGAGACGGTTGGTGCAGGAATGATTATTTGATCATAAATCAATCATAAAAAATTGGAAGCGTGCCTGGATTTTGAAAAAAATTCGGGCACGCTTCTTTTATGATATAGTAGTTATACGAGAAACTAGTATCTAAACTAGATTACTGTAGAATAATCTCCTTCTCCTCTACCATCTTACGGATATTGATCAGCGCATAACGCATTCTTCCCAAAGCCGTATTGATACTTACTCTGGTTAGTTGAGCAATTTCTTTAAAACTCATATCAGCATAGTGTCTTAAAATCACTACTTCTCGCTGCTCAGGAGGTAGCATATCTACCAACTTTCGCACCTTATCGTGAGTTTGACTACGAATGATTGTCTGCTCCGCATTGTCTTCCTTCACTGGTAATACGTCGAAGATGTCAAAAGCCTCTGTAGGAGATACTTTTGGACGACGCTTAGAGCGACGGAAATAATCTACACACATATTATAGGAGATACGCATCGCCCACTGGACAAATTTGCCTTCGTGGTTGTACTTCCCTTTACGTAAGGTGTCAATAATTTTAATGAATACTTCTTGAAAGATATCTTCAGCCAAAGCGTGATCTTTGACGAATAAATAAATAGAAGTGTAGATTTTTTGTTTGTGTCTAACCAATAATACTTCGAATGCGCGGTCATTCCCGCTAATATACTGGTTGATCAACTCTTGATCGCTGAGCTTGGTAACTTGCATAACTATACTTTTTTTCGATAAATGAAAAACTAAAATAAAGTGTAGAAGTTACTATGCTATAGACAAAATTTTTGATGAGAAAATAAAATTCTGGTTTTTCTAAACCAATTATAAGACCAATTTATACCTTTTTCTAATTGTTTGCCCGATTTAAAAGGTTGTTAACATAAAATTAACGGATTTTTTTCGGGATATATATAATAATAGGCTTTAATCATTTCGTTTAAGTAGATGGCTTTTTTTAATGGTCAAAATATTTTAGCAAAAACATTAATCTCTAAAATATCTCTTTGAGTCCTTATTTTAACTCAAAATGTTTTAAATTTGCCATCCTAAGCTGAAATAATACTGCCTTCTATTATAAAGACACAATTATTCTGCCATTCCCCTACTTTGACTGATAAAATATTTAAAAGTTAAAGCATACTGAAATAAATAAATGTTAATCAGTTAATTGGCTAATCAGTGGTCAGTCAAACATTAGGCAATACAAACGTAAGAAAGCAACCATAGACGGTTACGTTAGCATTACGTAATACGTGACTGATCCACCGATTAACTAATTAACAACTTAGTGCCGAAGGCACTAGAATACAATATACTATGCCTGCAAAAAAATCTCCTACTAAGAAAAAAACTAGTTCTGCCATTCTTTCTAAACCTAGAAGACAAAAGATTAGTCAGTTTATCGAGATCAAAGGAGCCAATGGAAATAACCTCAAAAATGTCTCTCTCACCATTCCTCGGAATAAATTGGTCGTAGTTACAGGCGTTTCTGGTTCTGGAAAATCTTCTATCACCATGGATACGCTCTACGCGGAAGGTCAACGACGCTACGTCGAAAGTCTTTCTTCTTATGCTCGACAGTTTTTGATGAGAATGAAAAAGCCAGAGGTAGATTATATAAAAGGAATTTGTCCAGCCATTGCAATCGAACAAAAAGTAAGTACGCGCAACGCCCGTTCAACCGTTGGGTCACTCACCGAAATCTATGATTATTTAAGATTATTATATGCTCGAATTGGTAAGACCTATTCGCCTATCTCAGGCAACTTGGTCAAACGACATGAGGTAGCTGATGTAGTAGATTATATCAATTCATTCAAAAAAGGAACAAAGGTTCAACTATTTATTCCATTACAAAAAAAATATTTAGAACGTACCCTCCAAAAAGAATTGGAGTTATTGATGCAAAAAGGATTTACTCGAATTTTCTTTGATAAAACCTTACATCAGATTCAAGATGTCTTAGAAGAAAAAAAACTAAACTTAAAAAAGACCGTTGAAGAAATCCAGTCCAAAAACATTCAGGTATTGATTGATCGATTTGTGGTCGATACAAAGGAAGAAGAAAATAATAAACGGATCGCAGATTCCGTACTCACCGCTTTTTACGAAAGTGAAGGAGATGCCATCGTTGATATTATTGGAAAAGAAACAACTGCATTTAACAATCGCTTTGAATTAGACGGGATGACTTTTTTAGATCCTACTCCGCAGTTATTTAATTTTAATAATTCTTTTGGTGCTTGCCGAACTTGTGAAGGTTTTGGCCGCGTGATGGGAATCGATGAAAATAAAGTTATTCCAAATAGCTCTCTATCCGTTTATGATAATGCCATCGCTTGCTGGCGTGGAGAAAAAGGAGGAAGATGGTTATCCCAATTATTAAAAAATGCACATCATTTTGACTTCCCTGTTCATACGCCTTATGCAGAATTAACCAAAGCACAAAGACGATTATTATGGAAGGGAAATAATTACTTCGACGGTATCCACGATTATTTTTCGGCTTTACAAGAAAAAATGTATAAGATTCAAAACCGGGTCATGCTCGCTCGTTATCGTGGTCGCACTAGTTGTACAGATTGTGAAGGAACTCGACTTCGTCCAGAAAGTACTTATATAAAAATTGAAGGTACACCCATTACCGATTTAGTAGAATTACCTATCGATGAATTACTTGATTTCTTTAAAGATTTAAAATTAAATAAACACGATAATACCATCGCTAAAAGACTTCTCCTAGAAGTTAATAATCGATTAGAGTTTATGCAAAATGTGGGATTAAATTATCTCACGCTCAACCGTGTATCTGCTACGCTCAGCGGTGGAGAAACCCAACGTATTAATCTAACTAGAACGCTTGGTAGCAACCTGACAAGCAGCATGTATATCTTGGACGAACCCAGTGTAGGGCTTCATCCTCGCGATACAGACCGCCTTGTTACCGTTCTAAAAAGATTAAGAGATTTGGGTAATACGGTGATCGTAGTAGAACACGAAGAGGACGTGATAAAAAACGCAGATTATCTGATAGACATGGGTCCTAAAGCGGGAATTCATGGCGGAGAAGTGGTCTTTGCTGGAGACTACGAACGCATTCATACCGAGGAGCCTGATAGCTTAACCGCCGCTTATATGAGCGATCGAATGCGGATTCCACTCCCAGAAAAGAGAAGACCAGGCAATGGTAAAATTGAGGTAAAAGGAGCGCGACAACACAACCTAAAAGACATCGATGTTACCTTTCCTTTAAACACCTTAACGGTCGTTAGCGGTGTATCTGGCAGTGGTAAAACAACTTTGGTAAAAAGTATTTTATTTCCTGGAATGAAAAAAATATTAGGAGAAGCCTATACCATTTCTCCCGGAAATCATGACGAAATCACAGGTGATTTAAATAAAATCACTAAGATCGAAATGATCAATCAAAATCCAATCGGGAAGTCTTCCCGTTCTAATCCGGTAACTTATGTCAAAGCGTATGATGCCATTAGAACGTTAATGGCTACCCAGCAATTATCAAAAATCAGAGGATATAAACCAAAGCACTTTTCTTTTAATGTAGAAGGTGGCCGTTGTGAAACTTGCACCGGAGAAGGCGAACAAGTAGTAGAGATGCAGTTCCTAGCAGACGTCCGCTTACAGTGTGAAGACTGCTACGGGAAACGTTTTAAATCAGAAGTTTTAGAGGTTAATTATAAAGGAAAAAATATTTTTGAAATACTAGACCTAAGTATTGAAGAAGCCATAGATTTTTTCAAAGACAATAAAGAAGTTGTCAAAAAAATCACACCGCTAAATAATGTTGGACTTGGTTATATAAAACTTGGTCAATCCTCTAGCACACTTTCTGGTGGAGAAGCACAAAGAGTAAAATTGGCTTCCTTTTTAAATAAAGAAAATACCAAAGAAAAGATCTTATTTATTTTTGATGAGCCAACTACTGGATTGCATTTTCATGATATTAGAAAATTACTGGACGCATTAAACGCACTCGTAGACAAGGGACATACCGTTTTGGTGGTAGAGCATAATATGGAAGTAATTAAAAGCGCAGACTGGCTGATTGATCTAGGTCCAAACGGTGGAAAGCTGGGCGGAAACTTAGTTTATCAGGGAACGCCGGAAGGAATCGTAAAAGTTAAAGCATCTCATACCGGTCATTTTCTAAAAGAAAAATTGGCAGTAAAAAAAGGGAAATAATTTTTCTAAAATTATGATTAAAAAAACGCTCTGAACTTCATATTCCAGAGCGTTTTTTATTTATATTTTGTCAATTGAATAGCACTATCTTCCTGCACAAAAATTTGCTGCTACAATGTCCTTTTTGACTAAGGCAATGGCTTCATCATCGTTTTGCAATACCGTTGAAATAAAGATAGCTCCATAACCATTTCCTTCATCAGGAATAACCGCCCCTCGCAATGCTGGCTCTCGAAGAATAGTACCATTTCCATTATAAATTATCAAGCAATATTCTCCTAAGTCTAGACCAGCAGGTCCAGCAATTTCTATTCCTTCATTAGCATCTCCTCCGTCGTTATCGTAATGTATTTCGTTTATCCAAGGTAAGGTAGGAGTCGTAGTATTACCGATTGTTTGCCCCGCGTTAATCATACCGTAAGAAGATGTAGTGGGATCAGTCCAAGTAAATCCATGACCAGCTGCACCACCCGTAGATCCTGCATCTGTTAACTGTAAAGAAGTTCCGACAGGACTTCCACCCTGTTGGTCTACACCAATATCAGTAGACGTTCTTCCCTCCAATGGGCCCTCAATCGCTGTAATTTCACCTTCATAAGATATAAAATCAATAATCGTCACCTCATTTACAAAATTATCACAGGCACCAGAATCGCTATTTCTACCATCAAACCCAAAGTCATAATCACTAATTGCACCACCAGTACTGCCACAAGCTCCACCTACAATTTCTAGATCTCCATCAGTAGGACAACTACAGCTAGTGGGATCAAGAGAAAGTGCTTCCTCTCCAGTCATCACACAAAATAGGTGTGAAGCAGTCGCAGAAGCACAAACGATTTCAGTCTGCTTTAAAGTTACGTCAAAAGGGTTATCTATATAACTTATTGGATTAGTAGGATCATCACTATCTGTAGATCCAATACCAAATGTTCCACAAGATCCAGAAGGCAACGTGGTAGTTGTTCCATCTTTTGTACTAATAATATCTCCACCTAAAGAAAAATCATAACTAAATATATCATTAGTACTGTTAGAGTTTCGATCCAAAGAAATTGGACCAGTCAAGTCGAAAGTATATCCATTAATCATTATTCCAGAAACCGCTGGTACAACAATCTCAGGACCAGCAGCAGCAGTATCTCCTAACGCGGCATTAAAGATGATCGGTACGGTACCATTGTATACGATACCAGCACTGTTACAATTAACAAAATCTAAGGTCATCGTTTTTGGATAGGTAGCTCCTCCAGCAACTGAACTATCAGGGCAACCTCTTGTATCTCCTACCTCTCCAAGAAAATAAAGTTGTGGCTGAGTGATTGCCTTCTTCATTCCGGTTGAAATTAGTTGAAAAATCGCTAAATAAGTATCTGTTATTTCTTCGTGAAAAGGGGTTTCAAAACTATCTTCTTCTTGTTCTTTTAAGGTTAAGTCAGGTGATTTTTCACAACCTGAGAATATTAAAATTAAGAGTAAGACCATAGAAGTCTTTAATAAATGCCGCATGGTATTTACAAATTTGAAGGTTATAAATTTTTGTGAGCTCTTAACGAAAGGCAAGAGGAAATAGTAGACTTTATGTTGAAGTAATTTGCAGGTAGCCAAATGATCTTCTGGTCACGATACAAAAATTCAATTACTTAAAGTCCATTGATTACTGAGCTCCTAACGAAAGGTAAGGGAAAGAAGTAATGCTAATAAAAAGTGATTTGGGAATTTGGGGGTAGAATTAGCTTGTAGAGTCATCTAATATTTGTATTCCATTACATATCCTTATGTAATGGAATACAAATATACGTTATTATTTAAATATGAGTTGCGTAATTTCTTTTATATAAAAAATTAATACCCATTCTTAAGGGCTTGGTAAGAGGATTTTTGTGGATTCCAAGGATCTCGGTAAGAAGCCTTCCAGAAAAATTCTTTAATATAGGCAAGGGTACGACAAAATCGCAAAAAGAAAGCTACATAAAAGACCATCAATGGTACATACCACCAAAGCACTCGCTCATCTTCAGATCTTTCTGACCATAAAGAAAGAGATAATTGCTGCATGAATCCAGCAACCATGTATAAAGCAAGGTTCATTGGAATCAAAAACCAAATCCAAGATGAAAAATTGATTATCATATCCGCAATGTATATATACCACTTTATGTCTAAGACAAAATTATAGAAGATATTTTCTACGAATCCTAGGAAGGTTCCCCATCGCCAGTTTTTATGAGGGAGAAAAACATCTAAGTGTTTTCTGAGTCGAAAACGAACCAATGATCTACTCCAACGGAGACGTTGTTTCCAAAGTACTTTAAATTTAGTCGGTACCGCAGTTAGACAAATCGCCTTTGGTTCAAAATGAATTTTATATCCTGACTTTCGAAGTTTAACCGTAATATCTCCATCTAGTCCGGGACCAATATCCCAAACACCAATTTTCTTTAATGCATCCATTCGGAAAGCACCAAAGGCACCAGAAATGATTCGATAAATTCCTAAATAAGAAGTGACAATACGACCGACTGAAATACTTTTTAGATACTCAATAGATTGTAAACGAGCACAAAGACTTACATCTCCATTCCGAACTTTTACGTTCCCTCCTACTCCACCAATTTCAGGATCTAGATAAAACGGGATGATGATATTTTCTACCGCAGTTCGATCAAAAGAACAATCGGCATCTAAGTGTAAAAGAAATTTTCCTCGGGAATATCGCCACGCTAAGTTGGCTGCGGAAGCTTTACCACCTCGCATATCATTACGGATAAAAAGATCAATCAGACCATTCTTTTCCAAGTTACGCCCAATGATCGGCGTCTCATCATCTGAGCCATCATCCACAATGATGACTTCGACGTTTTGATAGGTTTGCTCGTTGAGAGATTTTACCAGTTTAAAAATATTTTTCCCCTCATTTTTACCTGGAGCGATCAGTGAGATCAGTGGCATTTCATTATAAAGGGCTTGCTTGGCAGCCTCCCATTCTTTTGCTCTTCTTTTTCGTCCTAACCAGTATACAAAGAGTACCCAAAATTCTAAAACTACATATCGACCAAATTCAAAGAATATAAAATACCAGAAGATCCGGATCATTTTCCCGAATCCTACATAATTCCAATATTTAAAAAATTCTATGATAAAGTCCATCTCTTTCTTTACTACATTACAATTGTTTGATTATGGAAAACCGGCTGCGTATTAACCGAAACCACTACTTGGCTATCTTTTACATTACTCTTTACCAATGCTTCTAGATTGAATACAATCAGTTCTCCTAGTTCTTCTAATTTTTCTGGTGTGCATTCTAATTTTAAAAAATAAAATTCTCCAGCACTCACTGCCGTAACCATATCATATTCTTTGAGATAGCTTTTAAGTTCACGAGCTAACTCATCTCTTAAGATCATCTTTTCTTTCCAGCTGATACCATTTAATTTTTCATCTACTACTGCTACTTTCCCAAAGAAGGTTCTACCTGGATTAAATGCTGTTCTTGCTTTTTCTTGTTCTAGAATATTTTTAAAAACATCTAATTCATAAACGCCTGTCACCTCTTTCACCTTACTATCTGACTCGTAAGTTTTCTTTGGTAATCCACTTAACACTAGCTGTTTTCCTTTTGCGGTTAGAGATATTCGTTTAATTAGATGCTCCTGTAAATGTCTAATATCACTTATTTTCCCACAGTCTACACAGTTGTACGTAAACACTGGATTTTGAAAATGCTCGCTACAGGTATTGCAATTAAAAATATGAGAAGGCTTATCGTAATCTACTCCGATATGCCTCAATATTTTTTGACATTTAGGACAGATCAAGTCATCCGTATACTCTTGCATAAAATCTGTCTCCGGCCCAATATACGCACACTGAAAATGATGAATAAGGTCTTGTACTTTGAGATCGATCCCATTACAATGCAAACAGGTTTCTCGAATATTGTGATGTGCACTGTAACAAGCATCACAAATATGTACTTTATCTAACATCTGCTCTTCTCGTAGAAATCCATCTCTAACACCTTGCTTTAAAATATCGAGGATCTTCTTTTGTTCTTCGTCTTCTAATTGTAGACTCACAAAAGGATAAGTATAACTCAGGCGAGCATGTCGATCCACAAATGGTACTAAATCATGATTACGGGTATACAGATACTGCATGGTCTTATAAAGCACTCCAAATTCATTAGATGGGAATTTTTGTTGTAAGAATAATTTTTCAACATTGTTTTTAATCTCCCGAGTGGTCCGTGCAATTTTTTGATATTGGGTAACATCCGTTAAACCATCACAACGTTCAATTACCTGAAGTGGTAATCCTTCGTACTGAACACAAAAAATAGGTTTGAGATAAATTTCTGCATCGTAATGCGTACGTGTTACTCTTAGGACTTTTTCAAACAGCCTAGTTGAGGAAGAATTGATAATAATCGCATCAACATAGAATATTTTCTCACTATCAAAAGCCTCTTCCTCTTCTACATACATGAAGAGAAAATCCTCATACTCGATAAGCGCTTGCTTATTTATCTTATTGATTGCCAGCATATTATGATATTAAAGACACAGTAATAAAGTCAAAGGTAGTTTGCGTATAGCGCGGCTATACGTCAATCAAGGGAGGGGAATGGTTCTGTATTAGGTATTTTGTTGGCTATGCTGAATAGCATATGTAGCTTATCTAAGTCAAAAGTCGTACCGATTGGTTTTTTTCTTGACAACCGTTACGGCCATCTTATAATATCCAATCCAGCGAGCGGCTTCGTCAATGTTAAGTGGTAGGATATCTACTACGATCTTACGTTCAACGGGTTCATATCTTTTTTGAAATTCAGCGGGTAATTCATAGGTAGATACGTAGAAATTATTGATCACACCACGACCAATAGTACCATCAGGAAACGCTATTTCTACTTCTTCGCCAAGTCTTATTTCTTGATATAAACTCTGATGAAAATAGGCTTTGATCTTTAGGTTATCCAATTGATGAATCACCATAACATCCTTTGCTTTATAACAAACTTCATTCGGACTATTATTAATTTGGCCAATCTCACCGCTGACAGGTGATGCATAATAATAAACAGAATTACGGTATGCTAAACTTTGGGTGACTTTAGTTCTGACCTTTTCTTTGTCTAATGCGGCCAATGCTTTTTGTTGTTTTCGTAATAAATAAAGATGATTTCGTAATATTTTTATCTCCCGACCATAGGCTTCATGATCCGTCTCAAAACGAATAATATCTGAATCAATGGGCGGTAATTTATAAGCGACATCTACTCCTAACAAAATTTGTTTTTCTTGTGCTTTCCGCTCCATCTTCTTCCCTGCGAGTCTCATACCAACTCCTTTTTGCTCACTCTTTTTAACGGCTATCTGTCTCTTTATATTTAGAATTTCACGATCATACCATTTGGTATTATCACTTCCTGAATTAATATTATTAGTAATACTCTTCATCTGATTTTCTACATGCGCTTGATCTTCAAATGTATAAACAAACAAGGTATCTCCTCCAGTAATTTTATCTCCTTCTACCACACAGATTTCTTCTAGTCGAATATCATCCGTAAAATTCACTGCCATTTTATCTAAGATTACCTGACCGTGCACCTTAATAAAAGTTACCTTATTATAAATTCGATAACCAATATACACGAACATCAATGCCAATACGCACAAAAAGGAGAACCGATCCCAGTTGAATTTCTTCTTAACGGGCGGTTCGTCCACAGTCTTTAAGACCGATTGCTGGTACTTGAATCCGGTAAAGCTTTTCATATATTTTAGAGTTCGATGCTCTTTTAATTTCCTTTAATCTCGTATTAGCTTAGTCAGACGCTTCCT
>CALGJS010000512.1 GCA_937927835.1 uncultured Saprospiraceae bacterium
TGCAAACCAAATTACTGGTGGTACCGTTGCCGTAAAAAATTCAGAAATTTTTACGAGATGGATCGAGCAGTATAGCGGCGAAAAAATCATTCTAGGTGCCGATGTAAAGGATCGTAAAATTGCGATACAAGGCTGGGAAGAGACCAGTAAACTAGACTTATTTGACTTCGTGTCAGATTATCAAAAAAAGGGAATTCAAAGTATCATTTGTACAGATATTGCCAAAGATGGTATGCTGGAAGGAGCGGCGACTGACCTTTATAAAGAATTAATTGATCGTTTTCCGGATTTAAAAATTATTGCCAGTGGCGGTGTCTCAGACCTGGCCGATTTAGAAAGATTGGCAGAGATTGGTTGTTACGGCGCAATCGTCGGAAAAGCTATTTATGAGGGAAGGGTTAGATTCGAGGACTTGCGGATTTTTTGAATCAAAAACAATATATTCGATTTTATCAACACATAAGAAGAGACCATACCTTATTCGGTAGGCAGGCATTATTCATTTTTAATTTTTTCATTATTAATTATTAAAATGTTAGCAAAAAGAATTATTCCTTGTTTGGATATTAAAGATGGACGTACCGTGAAGGGCGTAAATTTTGAGCAATTGCGGGATGCGGGAGATCCAGTAGAATTGGGTTGCCGATATGTAGCAGAAGGAGCAGATGAACTCGTCTTTCTGGATATTACAGCAACACACGAGAAACGAAAAACCTTAGCTGCACTCGCCAGAAAGATCGCACGGCATCTGAATATTCCTTTTACGATTGGTGGTGGCATTCGGTCGGTAGAAGATGCCGATATTTTGCTAAATGCGGGAGCAGATAAAATTTCGATTAATTCGGCAGCAGTGCGAGACCCGGATTTAATTTCACGACTGGCAGATCAGTTTGGCTCTCAGTTTGTGGTCGTGGCAGTAGATGCAAAAGAAGTAAATGGCGAGTGGTTCGTACATCTGAATGGCGGACGAATTCCAACGAAGTATAAACTATTGGACTGGGTAAAGGAAAGTGAAAACCGAGGAGCTGGAGAAATTTTATTTACCTCCATGAACAACGATGGTACCAAAGCAGGATTTGCTTGTGATGCCTTAGCTGCTGTCTCCGACCGAATCGGAATTCCCGTCATCGCTTCCGGAGGTGCAGGTAAGATGGAACATTTCCGGGATGTTTTCACCCGTGGAAAAGCAGATGCAGGACTGGCCGCGAGCATTTTTCATTTCAAAGAAATAGAAATCTGTGATCTGAAAAAATATTTAGCAGACCAACAGATTTCGGTGCGTCTTTGAGGATTACATAAACATAGCCATACCACCAAACAATAAAGATATTACAAAAGCTACTACATAAAATCCAATAATAATAGCAGTAAAAATACCCCAGAATTTAAAAACAGATTTCATGTTCATAAATGATTCTGACAAAGTTTGCTGGTCATTTGAATCAAGGGCCAGTTTCATTTTAGTAGAAAACCGATAAAGATAAAGTGTCGGAAAAAAATACATCGCAATCATGAGTCCATATATTACGACCATAAAGCCCACACCCATGCCTGCCATTGCACTGGCTTCACCAAGACCAGACATCATCGCTGCGCCTCCGGCAAAAACCATAATCAACATAAAAACAACAATTAATGCAATAAAAACAAAAGCTACAATACTCAGAAATTTACCCCACTTTGCTGTTTCATAAAGATAGGACTTGATTTCTTCGGTAATATTCACACCGTTAGTGGTAAAATTATCGTCAAGAGGATAAGAGGTTTCCATTTAAAAAATTTTGAGATTAAGAAATGAACGAAGCCATATAAACAGCTTCAATATATTAAAGGTAAAATTTAAATAACAATAAAAGAAATATTATATGATAAATATTTTGTCAACTGATTTGGACTTTAAAAAAGGTAACGGACTCATCCCTGCCATTATTCAGGATTATGCTACCCACAAAGTATTAATGCTGGGATATATGAATGAGGCAGCTTTTAAAAAAACCATAATTGAAAAAAAGGTTTGTTTTTACAGCCGGACTAAAAAACGACTTTGGACAAAAGGCGAATCTTCTGGTAATTTTCTAGAAGTAAAAAATATTAAAAAAGATTGCGATCAAGATGCACTACTAATCTTAGCCAAGCCGCTTGGACCAGTTTGCCACACCGGTCAGGATACGTGTTTTGATGAAAAAAATGTGGATACTAATTTTCTTAAGCATTTGGAAACCATCATTCAAAATAGAAAAATCAATCCTACCGACACCTCGTATACTGCCAGCCTCTTCAAAAAAGGTATCAATAAAGTAGCTCAGAAAGTAGGAGAAGAGGCCGTCGAATTGGTGATTGAGGCCAAAGACGACAATAGAGACCTTTTTCTTGGAGAAGCCGCAGATTTGCTGTATCATTACCTTGTGTTGTTAACCGCTAAAGATTTCGAACTAGATGACGTAATAGCGATCTTAAAAGAAAGACATTAAAAAATGCTTTTGGCTATTTGCGGTTAGCTATTTGCTTCCCTATATCGCGTGCCTTCAATCGCGATAGAGAAAGGCTAACAGCAAATAGCAAACAGCCAAAAGCATTTGTAAAATAATTTGACCGATGGTAGATCTTCCCGTAGCGTATTGTGCTTCTTCTTTTGGTGTTTTTAAAATCACCGGAGACGAAGATGGTATTCAGTCTATTCAACTGACGCCAAAAAAGACATTACCTAAACAAGTGGTTCCTAAACCACTAAAAGAAGCCGTACGGCAACTTACTCAATACTTTAATGGTCGTCGAAAAGAGTTTGACCTCAAATTAAATTTTGGAGATGCACCTGCCTTTCACCAAGAAGTTTGGCAAGAATTAATTACCATTCCTTACGGTCATACCACCAGCTATTCCTCCATTGCCAGTACGCTCGGTGACGCTAATAAAATGCGCGCAGTAGGACAAGCCAATCGAAATAATCCCATTCCCATCGTCGTACC
>CALGJS010000513.1 GCA_937927835.1 uncultured Saprospiraceae bacterium
TTTTTGCTTGTAAAGCGGTATCTGCCTTTCGGCAGACAGGTCTACAGCAAGAGCTGTAAACTAACACTTTAATTTTTTTAAACCTTTTATTTTGCGTTTTTGACTTGTTGTAATATAAAAGGTAATAACTAAAATAACAAAAAAAAACGCCCCTCATCCAAAAATGAGCGGCGTTTAAAATCTTTAAATCTATTGATTATTTTTTCTTCTTCGCAGTCGCTTTCTTTTTCGTCGCCCGTTTCTTTTTAGGCTTTTCAGCGAATGCCCCAGGAATCGATTCTTCAACCATTTCTTTTACCTGTTCTAAGGTAAACTTAGCAGCTTCCTCCGGAGTTACTCTTGAGCCGTCTTCCTTTTTCGGTAGATTAAATTTCTTTTTTCCAAATCTAACCAATGGTCCCCAACGGCCGTTTTCCACCGATAATTTGAGATCTTCCCAACGATGGATATAGCGATTGGCTTCTTTCTCTTCTTTGATCATGACCAGTTCAACCGCTTCTTCTGCGGTCAAAAGAGCTGGATCATATCGTTTTGGAATATTGACAAAAAACTCATCCCATTTTACAAAAGGACCAAATCGTCCGGCGCCTTTGGTAATTGGCTTTTCTTTATAATGAGCAATCGGCTTATCTGCCTCTAGTTTTGCGTCGATCAATTCTTGTGCAAAATCCATTTTTACTTCCAATGGATCATTTCCTTTAGGGATAGAAATAAAGCTTTCGCCAAATTTTACGTAAGGACCAAAACGTCCCACGGCAACGATTACTTCCTGGTCTAAATAAGTACCAAGGGTCTTTGGCAACTTAAATAATTCCAAGCTTTCTTCCATCGTAATGGTAGACATAGACTGTCCAGGTCGGAGGTTGGCGTAGCGAGGCTTTTCGTCTTCGTTTAATTCATCTTGGGCACCAATTTGTGCGACGGGCGTACCAAATTTAGTCATTCGAACTAACAACGTTCTACCTGATTCAGGATCGGTTCCGAGGATTCTTTCTCCGGTTGCTCGCTTGGCATTTTCCATCGCATCCGCGACTGTCGCATGAAAAGGACGATAGAACTCACCTAGCATTTTCTCCCATTCTTTTCCACCAGCAGCAATGACATCAAAGTCTTTTTCGATATCTGCGGTAAAACCATAAGTCATGATATCATTGAAATGTTCTGAGAGAAAATCACTCACCAACATTCCTAAATCTGTGGCAATCAATCGATTTTTAATGGCTCCAGTATTTTCTGTTTCTGTTCGTTCAACTACTTCATTATTGGCTAATGAAATCACCCGATACTTTCGCTCTACGCCATCTCGTGGTTCTTTATTGACATATCCTCGACTACGATCCATGATCTTACTGATCGTTGGGGCATAGGTAGAAGGACGTCCGATTCCAAGCTCTTCCATTTTTTTAACCAACGCTGCTTCTGTATATCGAGCCGGTGGTCTGGTAAATCGTTCGGTAGCGGTCATTAACCGTAAGTCAAGTGGCTGTCCAACTGTAAGTGGAGGCAAAATGCCTGCAGTTGTTTTAGAATCATCGTCTTCGTCATCGTCAGAAGATTCAAGGTATACTTTTAGAAAACCATCAAATTTCAAAATCTGTCCTTCTGCTTTCAGGGTGGTTCCTGGAATGCTAGAGATATTTATCTGTACAATGGTTTTTTCTAATTCTGCTTCCGCCATTTGTGAAGCGATGGTTCGCTTCCAAATTAGTTCATACAACCTTTGCTGATCATAGTCATTTGTCACTACTTTTTTATCAATATAAGTGGGTCGAACGGCTTCGTGCGCCTCTTGTGCATTGGACTTTTTATTTTTGTAGCGACGGGTAAACAGGTATTGTTTTCCGTAGCTTTTTTCGATTTCATCAGCGATGGCTGTCAAGGCCGTTTCACTCAAATTGACAGAGTCCGTACGCATATAAGTAATGAAACCTTGTTCGTATAATCGCTGTGCATTGGACATGGTACGATTCACCGAAAATCCAAGTTTTCTACTTGCCTCTTGTTGCAGAGTAGACGTGGTAAATGGAGCGGTTGGTTTTCGTTTGAGTGGTTTCAAATTGATCTTTCCAATCTCGTATTTTGCACCGACACATTTACTTAAAAAATCATTTGCCTCTTTATGGGTATCGAATCGAGCACCCAGATCTGCTTTCATTTCGACAGGCTTCCCCTTTTCGTCTAGAACGGTAAATACGGCATTGACTCGGAAGAATGGTTTAGATTGGAATTCCATAATTTCGCGTTCTCGCTCCACGACAATTTTCATGGTAACAGATTGAACACGACCGGCAGATAATTTACTTTTTACTTTTCTCCATAATAGACCAGAAAGTTCAAAACCAACCAAACGATCTAAAATCCGACGAGCTTGCTGTGCATCCACTAGATCAAGATCAACCGTACGAGGTTGTTGAATCGCATTTTGAATAGCCGGTTTGGTAATTTCGCGAAAGACAATTCTTTTGGTCGTTTTAGGATCTAATCCTAAAACTTCACAAAGGTGCCAGCTAATGGCTTCTCCTTCTCGATCCTCATCCGTTGCGAGCCATACTTCATCTACTTTTTTTACGGCATCTTTTAAGGCTTTTACTACTTTCACCTTATCAGGGGTGATGGCATAATTAGGTTTAAAATCATTTTCGATATCTACTCCCTTAGTTCCTTTTTCGAGATCACGAACGTGTCCAAAACTTGATTTTACCGTAAAATCAGATCCGAGAATTTTCTCGATAGTTTTGGCCTTAGCCGGAGACTCAACAATCAATAAATTTTTAGCCATATTAAAGGTAGATATAAAATTTTTAAGAAAATCGAACGGTATTTAAACTCAATACAAGCCAGATTGTTCCTGCAATTAAGTATTAGCGGATAATTATTTTGCTGCAAAAGTATAAATTTTGTGACAGCATCAAAATAAAAGAGAAAAGAATAGATTTCGTTGGCTTATAAATAGGAAAATTATCTTTTGCTATTAATTTGCTTTTAATTAGTAAACTTTCCACCGAAAAATCCCTATGTTTGTATTCAATTAAATAGACTGCGTTTCACTTTATGAAACAAAGTTTTGTCTGGTGTAATTGAAGTCACTACCCCACTTTCTAGGAGTAGTGGCTTTATTTTTTGGAAAATCTAGGAACTTCCTCTCTAAAAAAATCGCTCAATTTAGTTTAACATAATAAACATCCGATTCATTTCGAGCGATGTTCAAAGCGCTAAAACAGTTTTGCCCTTCTCCAAATTCAATCAAATCAAAGATGGAACAGTTTTTTGGTAGTCCACTGAAAATCAACGAGTAATGTAATTTTTCTTTTGGAGCTAGGTATTGCCAATTAGGTGCCAAAACAATATTTTCTACATGGACCATTTCACTTCGATGACTAGATCCTTGGTCGAGCAAAAACGTGGTTGGCCAGATTCGAATATGCATTCCGAAACCAAAAGTATCGGTACTGATACAGTGGATCACCACTTGACCCGCTTCTTGGATCTGCTCCCGAAACTTTAGAAGAATATCCGGATCTATCTCAATTTTTGGCTGTGTAATGATGGTAGGCATAAGCAAAGATAAGGATTTCTTGCTTCTTGCTAGGGTGTTCAATTAACAAGAAAAAGTTATTGCACTTCTTAATTGAATTTTTCCCAGGAAATCTTAGCTTTTCTTTTTCTTTTCTGTTCATTTTTTTTGCAGAAAAAAAAACGAAACAAAAAAATCTGCCGCCTGTAGTATTTTTCGAATTCGACACTTCTAATAAAATATCAAGCCGAATAAACTCGCTTTGAAATTCTGTTTTTAAAATTTAAATTATTGATTATCAAGCATTTACTTTTCACTTAACAGCTGTTAAGCTCACACAGTATTCGTCTCAAGACATTTTATTAATGTACCGAATGGAAAAAAACTAAAGGTCGGAGTCCTTTTCATAGCGGGAACAGTTTCAGTTATTAATAAAATTCTATTAAGTAACTTTTTACCGTTAAAGCTTGATTTTAATGTCAAAAAATGAACAAAAAATTTTCAGTCTTTTAGATTTAATTAAACATCCTTTCTTGCTTCTTGTGAACTGAAGGGAAACCTAAAACAACAGCGATAGAAGATCGCAAATGTCAAATTAAATCCAAATTTCTCCTTCTGCTGGTTCTCCAAAGTTTTCTGCCTTCCCATTATTATATCGCCAACCAGTCCAGCAAGCCAGTAAGGCATCGAAGTGGTGCCAAGAAATCAAATCTGTTTCTACAAACTTTATTGGAATTTGATTCGTTATTAATTCAAGAACAGTTGGTAAATGAACCTTCTGCTTTTTGTATTGATCTTTCGGAAGATTTAATTGACGGGCAAGACCTCCTGGATAGACTTCTATCACTTGGTGTCCAAGCTCTGTGAGTTGTTGGGTTAATCGCATAGCTCGAGCAGTTAGACCACCCAAAAACATGGGAGACATGGCTTTTAAGGATCGATCAGCCACCCGATAAAAAAAGTCCGTACCTCGACCAAAATAGGCGCCCGGCAAACTAAGCGGTGCATCTAAAAAAATTAGGGCCGGTGCTTCCGATGCCAATTGCGTTAAGATAAATTGATCGGCATCTTTCTTTTTTTCACTTTGCGTAAATTGAACTACTCCATTTTCCGATCGCGCAATTACGGTAGTACCTGCTAACTTGCTCCCGTAATCAATGCCAATAATCGTTTGGGAAATCGTATTTTTACTCATATTTGTTTGCCAATAGTTTGGTAATTTTTTAATTAGGAATTGATTGAATGATGCATAATGTTTCAGCTAGCTAGCCTGTTTGCTCGTTGGCTAACCAGCCAACAAGGAAAAAAACGATCACTAATTCAATTATTGTCCATCTTTTATCTCAAAATCACTGTGTAATTATTTATTACTGATAATAAAATTCTATCTGATGTTTCACTTTAATGCCCCTATCATAAAACGCCGGAAAATTAAGAAATTAAATCTAGTTACTGGAATGGCCGCCGCTGGACTACTCGGCTATTTTCTTCTTACTTTTCTTGACATGGGAATGATTCCGGTCATCGAAAAAATAGTCCATCAACTAGGTTTTTATAATTATATCAATTGGGTTTATATCGCTGTACTTTTCGGATTATTAATGCCCGTTATTTCTACTTTAAAGATGTTTTCTGGAAAAAAAGTAAAAATAGGTGGTGAGGTGAATTTTGATGAAGAAACCCTAAAAATCAAAAGAGGCAAAGAAGAATTTATCATTCCTGAAGCTGATCTAACCGAGGTAAATTTTGAACTAAAGGCCTTACCTAGCGGAGACCGCAAAAAAGAAGATCAACTTTTTGGCGGAAACTATATGCGGATTCCCACCGAAAAAGGCACCTTTGTCGTCGAACTCGATCTCAACACTCCAATACAAAGAGAGAAATTATTGGAGATGGCTGAGTTTTTAAAAATACAACATGACGTAAAGGTGAAGGTGAAGGAGAAGGGGTAATTAATAATTTTTTAATTAAAAAGGAAAAGGAGATTTGGAAGGTGCTTCTTGCCGCTTGCTTCTGGCTATTTGCTCCCTTCTATCGCGGTGGAAGGAAGCAAATAGCCAGAAGCTAGGAGCCAAAAGCAAAACATCCCAAATTCAATTAGAAGATGATGTTTCTTTAACTCATATATTTATTTCCAACCCCTGATTCGCAT
>CALGJS010000514.1 GCA_937927835.1 uncultured Saprospiraceae bacterium
ACTATCACTTTCTATATTTATTCCGCTATTGGATTTGACTATATGTTCTACCTTACCATCTTCTCCAAAACCAGGATCATGATCGCCCGTTATGATATTAATTTTTTGCAGACCATCTTTGAAATAGTTAAAACTAGTTGACCCCGCATCATTAATGATCTCGTTTGAGGTAATAAAAATAAATTTTGAATTAGCGTCGTAGAATAGATTCCTAGCTACTCCATTTTTAACTTTTATTTTGCCCTTCTTACCAAATTTTGTGTCCAGCATTACCTGTTGAGAAAAACTGCTATTGATAACAAATAGCATGAATAAGATAGCATTGATAATTTTAAGTAGATTGTTCATTTTAGAAGTTATTTAAACGACAAAATAAACATATTCCTCGCAATTATTATTTATCTATCCACTACTTTTTCCATGAAGTTGTTCAAAGTCAATACGAATGATCCTTCATTCACTTCATTTTCTTGGTATCCCAACTATTTTCCCTTACCTTGTTTTCCACTTAAGGGAATAGGAAAAATATAACCTACTCCCTAACTAAAAAATACCATACCATGAGAAACCTCCTTACCCTACTCTGCCTATTTTCAACCCTACTCCTCTTTGCGCAAGACAAAAAAACGGAACCTTGGTCTGATGATAATTTTGCAGGCTTAAAGCTTCGAAGTATTGGACCAGCTTTTATGTCTGGACGAATCTCTGATATTGCCATCCATCCGCAAGATGATAATATCTGGTATACGGCCGTAGCTTCGGGAGGCGTTTGGAAAACCACCAATGCGGGCGTGACTTGGAAACCCATCTTTGATCAGCAAAGTACTTTTGCGACGGGATGTGTGACGATTGATCCGAATAATCCGCATACGGTTTGGGTCGGTACGGGTGAGAATGTAGGTGGACGACATCTTTCTTTCGGAGATGGAATCTATCGGAGTGATGACGGTGGCGGGACTTGGAAAAATATGGGTTTAAAAACTTCTGAGCATATTTCTAAAATAGTGATCCACCCTGAAAACTCTAATATTATTTGGGTGGCTTCTCAAGGACCGCTTTGGAGTAAAGGTGGAGAGCGAGGACTTTATAAATCTGTCGATGGTGGAAAAAATTGGAAACGGGTCTTAGGAAATGACGAATGGACGGGGGTGACGGAAGTCGTAATCGATCCTCGAAATCCAGATCAACTTTACGCGGCTACTTGGGATCGACATCGAACAGTCGCGGCCTACATGGGCGGTGGTCCTGGGTCCGGATTGCATCGTAGTATGGATGGTGGAGAGACTTGGGAAAAATTGACCGTCGGGTTACCGGCTTCTAATATGGGAAAAATAGGATTGACCATTTCACCGCAACAACCAGATATTTTATATGCGGCTATTGAGTTAGATCGAAGAAAAGGAGGCGTGTATCGCTCTAGTGATCGAGGATCTAGTTGGACAAAAATGTCCGATGCGGTGTCGGGTGCAACGGGTCCACATTATTACCAAGAGTTGATTGCTTGTCCACATCATTTTGATCGAATTTATCTGATGGATGTGCGGGTACAAATTTCGGATAATGGTGGTAAGACGTTCCGCCGCATGAAAGAAGAATATAAACATTCTGACAATCATGCTTTGGCTTTTAGAATGGATGATCCAGATTATTTATTGATGGGAACTGATGGTGGTATTTATGAAAGTTTTGACCTAGCAAAAAACTGGCGATACATGGGCAATCTTCCTTTGACGCAGTTTTATAAATTAGCCGTCGATGATACCGAACCGTTTTATAATATTTATGGTGGAACCCAAGATAATTCTACCGAAGGAGGACCGTCGCGCACCGACAACGTACATGGTATTCAAAACTCTGATTGGAAAGTGGTCTTAAATTGGGATGGTCATCAGCCGGCTACCGAGCCAGGCAATCCCAACGTGATGTATGGTCAACGTCAGCAAGGAACCTTATCTCGGATCGATCTCGTCACGGGCGAAGTAATGGATATTCAACCCAAACCAGCAGAAGGAGAAACTTACGAACGCTTCAATTGGGATGCTCCGATTTTGGTCAGTCCTCATTCTCCGCAAAGAATATTTTTTGCTTCTCAACGACTCTGGGTTTCAGATAATCGAGGAGATGATTGGCGAACGCTTTCTGAAGATTTGACCACCGATCAAAAACGATTGGAATTGCCCATCATGGGTAAAAAACAAAGTTGGGACAATCCGTGGGATCTTTATGCGATGTCTAATTATAGTACGATTACGTCTATCGCGCAATCGCCGAAAGAGGAGAATTTACTCTACATCGGAACGGATGATGGCCTGCTCCAAATCTCCGAAGATTACGGAAAAACTTGGCGAAAAATTCAAGTAGGAAATATTAATGGGATGCCAGCGGTTCCTTATATCAATGATATCAAAGCGGATTTACATGATGCCAATGTCGTTTACGTCGCGATGGACAATCACAAATATGGAGATTATAAACCTTATTTATTAAAAAGTAATGATCGTGGTAAAACCTGGAAAGCGATTCAAAATAATTTACC
>CALGJS010000515.1 GCA_937927835.1 uncultured Saprospiraceae bacterium
AACGTAGCAACTGTAATGAAGCAAAACCCAGGAGTTCGTATCCTAGCTAGTGGTTTTACTGATCAGAGAGCTGGTAACTGCTACAATGATGTATTATCTTACAATCGTGCAAATGCAGCTATCGACTACCTAGTTGGTAAATACGGTATCTCTCGCGATCGTTTCGTCCTTAACTGGGGTGGAGAAAATAACAACCTTGTACCAACAACTGGTTCTAACATGATGAACCGTCGTGTAGAATTTGCAATCGCAACTTCTGAAAGCGAAATGGGACGCCCTAACTGTGGTGTTAACAACGCTGGACGTGGTGGCAAAAGCTACTCTGGTAACAAAGAGGCTGGATACTAAAATTTAGATATTCAACTAACATAAAGAAAAGGGACGTAATGCGAATTATGTCCCTTTTCTGATTTGCCCCAATAACTAAGCATCTTATTTATTCTAATATGGCTTAGACCTCTTAATAATCGTCAATACTAAGCATGACCAGGGTACAAGCGATTTCTGTAAGAATGCCTTTCTCTTTCGCACGCTGAATAAGCGCCGGATACTCCGTTCCAGGATTAAAAATAATACGCTTAGGATTTAAGGACAAAATATAGTCTTCATATACCGCTGCTTGAATCGACGGGTTTACATACAACGTAATCGTATCTATTTCCGGAATATCTGGAGTTCCTGTAGTAATTTCTACCGCTCCCACCTTCCCAGCTCTTCTACCAATAGCAACTACTTTATGACCACTACCGACCAATCTATTGATGGCTCTAAACGAGTAACGAGCTGGGTTTTCTGAAGCACCAATTACTAAAGTCTTTTTACTTTTTTTTGTATCCATGACCCTATAACTAAAAAGCCAGTAACATTGTTCTGCTACTGGCTTTTGCTAAAATGATTAGTATTTATATCAAACTAGTAATCGGATCGGATCTTCTAGCATTGATTTTACTGTTTTTAAGAATTTAGCACCCGAAGCACCATCTACCACACGGTGATCACAACTTAAGGTTAATTTCATGATATTACCCACGGCTAATTCTCCGTCTTTAACGACTGGCTTTTCAGCAATTGAACCTACCGCCATGATACAAGCATCTGGCGGATTGATAATCGCAGTAAATTCGTCTATATCAAACATTCCCAAGTTAGAGATCGTAAAAGTATTTCCTTGCATCTGATCAGGCTGTAAACGTTTTTCTTTAGCCTTACCTGCCAATGCTTTCACTTCTACGTTAATTTGAGAAAGTGACTTCATATCTGCGTGTCGAATAACGGGAACCAATAATCCGTCAGGTACTGCTACTGCTACACCGACATTGATCTCTTTGTTAATTCTAATTTTATCACCTAACCAGGAACTATTAATCGCAGGATGCTGACGCAATGCTACGGCACAAGATTTTACTACTAGGTCATTATAAGAAATTCTAGTAGGAGAGATCTCGTTTAATTGTTTTCTTGTAGCCATGGCTTTTGACATTTCTACCTCAATAGTAAGATAAAAATGAGGCGCAGAGAACTTACTTTCTCCTAATCTTCGTGCAATTACCTTACGCATTTGACTAACAGGAACCTCTTCCGCTGCCTGACCGTTGCCTCCATATACAAATGGCGCCACTGCAGGTTCATTCGTTTCTACTGGCTTAGCAGCTGGAGCAGGAGTACTCGTTGGAGCAGAAGGTTGATTAATATAAGACTCAACATCTTTTTTCACGATTCGACCATTGTCTCCACTTCCATTGATAGTAGCGAGATCTAAGCCAGCGTCTGCTGCGATTTTCTTCGCAAGAGGAGACGCTTTAACTCGGCTATTATTATTTGCGGCAACAGCTACGACAGGTTCCTCCGCTTGAGGTGTTTCAACCGCAACAGGTGCTTCTGATTTAACAGGTTCACTACTGGTAGTAGCGGCGCTATCTGCGGCAGCGAGTGCAGGTTTATAATCTTCTCCTTCTTCTCCGATTACTGCCAATACACCATTTACAGGTACTGGACCTTCTTTTACACCAATATACAAAAGAACGCCTTCCTGAAAAGACTCAAGTTCCATTGTTGCTTTATCTGTTTCTACTTCTGCTAAAACATCTCCTGGTTCTAAGCTATCACCTACTTGTTTTAGCCAACCAACGATGACACCTTCTTCCATTGTGTCACTCATTCTGGGCATTCGAATTACTTCCGCCATGATCTACAAATTTTGTTCTTTTAATATAATTTATTTACAGACTGCAAAAATGCATAATTTAATCTATTTTTACGATTATTCTCTTTCGTATTTATAAGAAACACATGAATTTTTCTTCTACTTTAATTGAAGAGGCCGTTATGGCCTTTGCTACCTTACCTGGAATCGGGAAAAAGACGGCGTTAAGGCTCGTTTTACACCTGATGAGCCAACCTGAGCAGGCCAGTGAGCAATTCTCTGAGGCCATCGTTAAAATGCGTCGTAACATCAAACATTGCAACATTTGCCATAATGTAGCAGATACCGAGGTATGCGCTATTTGTACGAGTCCAAAACGTAACAGCCAAGTTGTTTGTATTGTTGAAACCATTCGAGATGTTATGGCGATTGAAGCTACCGGACAATTTAATGGAGTCTATCATGTACTGGGTGGCGTAATTTCGCCAATCGAAGGAGTAGGGCCGGATGATCTTAATATTGATTCTCTAGAAAAGAGAGTAAAGGATAAAAATATAAAAGAAGTGATCATGGCGATTAGCCCAACGATCGAAGGAGATACCACTATTTTTTATATTTCTAAAAAAATTAAAGAATCCGATGTAAAAATTAGTACGATTGCTCGAGGTATTTCTTTTGGTGGTGAATTGGAATATGCTGACGAACTTACTTTAGGAAGATCTATTGCAACGAGATTACCTTATCAAAATACGGATAAATAACGACCCCAATGGAGTTATCCGTCATCATTGTCAACTATAATGTAAAATATTTTCTAGAGCAAGCTTTGCTTTCTGTCGTCAAAGCATCTGTCGGTCTGTCCGTTGAAGTTTTTGTAGTTGATAATAATTCTGTAGATGATTCTGTTCTGATGGTTCGGGAAAAATTTCCGGAAGTTATACTTATCGCCAATGATGGTAATCCTGGATTTTCGATAGCAAACAATCAAGCCATTCGACAAGCGAAAGGAAAATATGTTTTGCTCTTAAATCCTGATACGGTTGTTGAAGAGAATACTTTTAAAGTCTGCCTCGATTTTATGAATAGCCATCCTAAAGCTGGAGGACTGGGCGTAAAAATGATCGATGGTTCTGGAAATTTTCTACCAGAATCTAAAAGAGGATTTCCATCTCCTTTTGTTGCGTTCTGTAAAACATTTGGTTTGTCTACTTTATTTCCTAAATCAAAAACATTTAATCGATATCATCTTGGATTTTTAGATGATAATGAAAATCATGAAGTAGAAGTTTTGGCTGGTGCTTTTATGTTTTTACGGCGTAGTGTCTTAGATGAAATAGGATTATTAGATGAAGCATTCTTCATGTATGGAGAAGACATCGACCTATCTTATCGGATTGTAAAAGGAGGATATAAAAATTATTATTTAGCAGATACCAGAATCATTCATTATAAAGGAGAGAGTACAAAAAAGGGTAGTCTAAATTATGTAAAAACCTTTTATAATGCCATGATTATCTTTGCTCGAAAACATTTTCAAGGAGAGCGAGCATGGTTGTATATTTTGATGTTGAAACTGGCCATTTACTTTCGGGCTGGAATCACTTTGGTAGGGAATTTTATTAAAAAAGCATACCTTCCTTTATTGGATGGATTGGTGATCGGCGTCGGGTTGATCTATCTTAAAGATTTCTGGGCTACCTATTATTTTAAAGCACCAGACTATTACGATAATTCATTTCTCTATGTGAATATTCCACTTTACATTATTATCTGGTTGGGAACGGCTTATTTTAGTGGAGCATACGATCGTAAAAATAATATCAAACAACTGATCCGTGGACTGCTAGTGGGTACCTTTATCTTAGCTGCCGTTTATGGATTTTTAGATTTAGAATATCGGTCTTCTAGAATTCTAATTATTCTAGGCGCAATCTGGGCGATGTTGTCTACAGTTAGTCTACGTTTTTTGCATCAATTTATTTTACATCGTAATCTTAACCTCGATAATGTCGACACCCAAAATATGGTAATTGTCGGGGCGATTGAAGAAAGTAAACGGGTTCAAACACTGGTGCATCAATCTGGTGTAAGCAAGAACTTTATAGGTACCGTTGCTCCCGAAGGAGTAGGGGACCAACCTGAAATTTATCTGAGTACGTTAGCTCAGTTAGATGAGGTCGTACACATTTATAAGATTAATGAAATTATTTTTTGTTCAAAAAATATCAGCGCGCAAGATATCATGGAATGGATGACTTCTTTAGGTCCAAAGATCAGTTATAAGATCGTTCCAAAAGAAAGTTTAAGTATCATCGGTAGTAGTTCTAAAAATAGTGCAGGTGAACTTTATACCATCGATATCCAATTTAATATTGCAGACTTTCGTTACCGTAGAAGTAAGCGATTGATGGATCTATTATTGGCGATCTGCGGACTGATATTATTGCCTATTTTGATTTTTATAATCAAAAAACCAATTGGGTTTATAAGAAATATTGGGCAAGTTATTTTGAATAGAAAAAGTTGGGTAGGGTATCATCCTCAAACGGAGAATAAAGTGCTTTTACCAAAATTAAAACCCAGTGTAATTACGCCGGTAGACGAACTGAAAGTGGCCAATATCGACGAACCAACTATCCGACGAGTTAACTTTTTCTACGCCAAAGACTATACGATTTCCAGAGACATAGATATCTTATTAAGTGCTTTCCGACAACTGGGAAATTAAAAATAAAACCAATGCGTGAAACGATTCAAAAATTAGCGGCGGCTTATCATAAAGATCTGATTAAGATTCGACGCCATCTCCACCAAAATCCAGAACTATCTTTTCAAGAAAAAAAGACTGGGAAGTTTATCGCCGCTCAACTAAAAAAGATGGGGATAAAACACAAGCATGGTTGCGCTGAAAATGGCGTGGTAGCGATCATCAAAGGTCAACAAAAAAATAAAAATATTATCGCCCTTCGTGCAGATATTGATGCACTGCCAATTCAGGAAACCAACAAAGTTCCTTATCGTTCGCAGCGCCCCGGTATCATGCATGCTTGTGGACACGATGTACATACGACGAGTCTTTTAGGAACCGCTCGAATTTTGGAAAAGATCAAAGATCAATTTGGTGGAACCATCAAATTAATTTTTCAACCAGGGGAAGAACAATTACCAGGTGGCGCTTCTATTATGATCAAAGAAGGGGTGCTTAAAAATCCAGCACCTCAACAAATATTTGGGCAACATGTACATCCTCCGTTAGCTGCCGGAAAGGTTGGTTTTTGTCCCGGTATGTACATGGCCTCTGCGGATGAATTATTTTTAAAAGTAAAAGGAAAAGGTGGCCACGGAGCTTTACCACAAAACTGCGTAGATCCGATTTTAATCACCGCTCATTTAATTACTGCCTTACAGCAAGTCGTTAGTCGAATGTCTAATCCTACCATTCCAAGTGTCTTAACTTTTGGAAAAATAGCTTCTAATGGCGGTGCTACGAATATCATTACAGATGAGGTGAACCTGCAAGGTACCTTCCGAACGATGAACGAAAAATGGCGAAAAGAAGCACACCGAAAATTACAAAAACTAGTCACCAATTTAGCTAAAAGCATGGGCGGTTCTGCCGAGCTAGAAATTAAAATAGGCTATCCTTTTTTAGATAATAATATTCCATTGACGCTTAATGCAAAAGATCATGCAATTGAATATTTAGGTAAGAAAAACGTGGTAGACCTTCCCATTAGAATGACCTCCGAAGATTTTGCTTGGTACTCTCAAGAAATTCCAGGATGCTTTTATCGACTAGGAACTGGAAATAAAGCACGCGGAATTACCGCTCCAGTTCATACATCTAATTTTGATGTAGATGAAAAAAGCTTAGAGACCGGAAGTGGGTTGATGGCTTGGTTGGCTATTCGTGCTTTAGGGAATTAGCATTAATTTTCAAAAGCAAAAGCAATTTCTGTTAGTAAGACCAAAAGTTTTTAAATGGAAATAATTCTAGAACGTAAGACTGGATAAAAGATTAAGAAGACGCGATAAAAGTATTTGGTTTTGCGCTTGATTTTGAATAAAGCCCTAATATTCTCTTAATAAGAAACAAAGGTTCTTAAAATATAGTTATTTT
>CALGJS010000516.1 GCA_937927835.1 uncultured Saprospiraceae bacterium
AATAAAAATACTCGTCCAAATTTAAATTTAGACGAGCATTTCGTATTTCTGAAATATTGAAATTGTTTAAAAACTCTCAAATTGTCTGCAAGCTGATACGCGTTAAAACGATTCAACGATTCAACAAGCGAAGCGTTTCAACACTTCAACATTCTCTTAATTCGCCGCCTTATATTTCTTCAACGATTCCGTAATTCTTGGAACCACGTCGAATAAGTCTCCAACGATTCCGTAGTCTGCTGCCTTAAAGAAAGGTGCTTCTGGATCTTTGTTGATAACTACGATTACTTTACTACTATTGACACCTGCCAAATGCTGAATCGCACCTGAGATACCAGCGGCAATATATAGGTTTGGACGGATGGCAACACCTGTCTGTCCTACGTGCTCGTGATGTGGGCGCCAGCCCGTATCTGCCACTGGACGACTACAAGCCGTTGTTGCTCCTAGCTCTGCCGCTAGTTCTTCGATGATGCCCCAGTTTTCTGGTCCTTTCATTCCACGACCTGCGCTCACTACGAGTTCTGCTTCTGGTAAAGGAACGGTACCGTCAATTGTTTTTCTTTCTTTAACGGTCACTTTAGAAGCAGGAACAGTTACGTCCATGCTTTCTGCTGCTACTGCACTACCAGTTGCTTCTACCGGAATAGAATTTCCCATCAACGATAATACTTTAACTGGAGAAGAGATTTCAAATTCAGCTATTGCCTTACCAGAAAAAACATTTTTCTTTACTTTAAATCCACCATCTACGGTTGGCAATTGATTGACACCTGCGACAGAACCTGCATCGAGGCGAACTGCTAAACGGCCAATCAAAGATTTTCCAGCACTGCTATGAGAAACGATTACTACTTGTGCTCCTACTTGCTTAGCAACGTCTGCTACTACGGAAGTATACACTTGGCTATCGAAATTATTAAGTTGATCATTATTGATATGAATCACTTTCGCTGCGCCATACTGACCCAATTGGCCGGCATCACCAGCATTACCAAGTACCAATGCTGCGCACTGTGTACCCATAGCGTCGGCTACTTTTTTTCCATAAGTAACTGCTTCGAATGATCCTTTTTTTAGTTGTCCATTTGGACTATCTGCGAGAACTAAAATCATTTTTTAATTTTTTTTTGTTAAAAATTTGCTGGTTGGCCAGTTGGCCGGTTAGCTGGTTGGCTGCTCTTCTAGCGCGTTTGAAGGAAGCTAACTGGCCAATAGCCAACTAGCTAACCAGCCTTTTATATTACTTTCGCTTCTTCGTGCAGTAAGCGTACTAGCTCATCCATGTTTTCTGGGTCAATCATCTTGACCGTTGTTTTGCCTTCTGGCATTTCGTAGCCTACTACTTTAGCATGGTCAGACGCTGCGCCTGGTTCTACTACGTTTAGTGGTTTACGTTTTGCCATCATGATTCCACGCATGTTTGGAATTCGTTGTTCGGCCATTCCTTTCGCAGCACTTACTACGATCGGTGTGGATACTTCAACGACTTCTGTTCCGCCTTCGATATCACGGCTAACCGTAGCGGCTGTACCATTTACATCAAGATGAGTTGCGTAAGAAATATAAGGTAGGTCTAGTAATTCAGCAACCATGCCTCCTACTTCAGAACCATTGTAATCGATGGTTTCTTTTCCAGTTAGAATTAAATCAAATCCGCCAGTCTTAGCGTATTCGGCAATATACTTAGCAGCAGTAAGAGCGCTTTGAGGTTCTGCATTGATTCGTACTGCGTCGTCCGCACCAATGGCCAATCCTTTACGAATAACAGGATCATTGCTGGCAGGTCCTACATTAATGATCGTTACGGTACCACCATGTGCTTCTTTCAGCTCAAGGGCACGTACCAAGGCGTACCATTCGTCATAAGGATTCATAATAAATTGAACACCGGCCGTATCGAAATCGGTACCGCTAAAGCTTATTTTAGCAGTGGTTTCCGGAGTTTTGCTGACACAAACTAAGATTTTCATACTTTTGAAATATAATTAGAGTTTAAATGATCTCCCGAATCAAGTTCAGGATTATGTCTTGTGAGCAAATAGAAAATTAAGATAGGCTCACGTTTGATAAACCTGTAAAAAACTTATTTGTTTCTTATGTGGTTATATCTATTATTTTACAGCCACAAATATAAGGGTTTTAAGCACCGAATCCACTATTTTAGCGAAATTTCGCTGAAATAACATTCAATTAAATTAATTACTGATTATCAACCAATTAGGTATTTACATTTGAAATATAATTTATAAATTAGCTAATTTTCAGTCAAAATATTGTCAATAATATGGAATCAAATCGTTTACAGCAGTTGTTCACCTTTTTAGAGGGCAGTCCTGGAGATGCTTTTATCAGTTTTGCTATAGCCAAAGAATATGAAGGTTTGGGTGAATTGGATAAGTCTTTGGACACTTACGAGGAACTCGTAAAATCCAAGCCAGAGTACGTGGGTACGTACTATCATTTGGGCAAACTTTATGAAAAACTGGAAAGATTTGAGGAAGCGGAAACGACTTTTACGTCTGGTATTGCGGTAGCTAAAGCAGCCGGAGATAAGCACTCCGCGGGAGAGTTGCAGGGGGCGTTGGATATGTTGTAAGGGCGTATTGCAATACGCCCTTACAGCAATACGCCCTTACAACAATACGCCCCTACAAAAAAATAATTATTGCTCTTTTAGAATGACTTCCGTCTTTTTCAGTTTCGTTTCTAGTTCTTTAACTTTACGATCTGCTTTGTCGATTTTTTCTTTTTTGGATTTATATTCCTTATCACTGATTTTCTTATCCTTCTTCTGCTTTTCCAATTTTTCTCTAGCCTCTTTCACTTTTTTCTTAGAATCTTTTAGTACCACATCTCCTTTCTTATAGGATTTTTCCGCCTTTTGTTTTTTCTCTTTGTGCTTACTACGCGCAGCGGCAGCTCTGGCCTGTCCAAATTCTTTTCCAGAAAGTTCTCCTTTATTTTTTCCATAGGCATTTCCTTTCCCGTCCTTTTTGTCCTTCTTCACTTTATCCTTGTTTTTACCTTTTCCTTCGTCATCGTCATCGCCATCGTCGTCGTCATCGTCATCGTCGTCATCGTCGTCTTTTCCGTTCTTTTTTTCCTTCTTGTCTTTCTTCACTTTATCCTTGTTCTTGCCTTTTCCTTTCCCTTCGTCCTCATCGTCATCGTCATCATCGTCATCATCGTCGTCGCCTTTTTTCTGCTTGTCTTTATTCTTTCCTTTCCCTTTGTTTTTATTTTTTCCTTTGTTCCCTCGAGCTTCGTCCAATTCTTCATTCATTTCCTCTTCGATTTCTTCAGCGGCAGTTTCTAATTCTGCTTTTTTGCCTTTACCTTTATTCATGGCCTTTTTCGCTTGGCCTTTTCCTTTGTTTACTTTTTCTGTCTTATCCTTTTTGCCTTTAGATTTACCTTGTGCAGAAAGATCACTGTTAATTCCCAGTGTAAGAATGGCTACGACCAGTAGCATCATTAAATTTTTAAATTCCTTTTTCATAATAAAGTGGTTTTGTGAAAATATTTGTTTGCGCTTTTTAGACTTCAAAATTTACTAGAGGTTATCTAATTCTTTGACTGCATCCTCTAATTCTTTGGTTGTTTGCTCAATTTCAGTAGCCGCTTCTTCCAATTCAATGGAGAGTGAGTCAATGGTTTCGACTTCTGCTTTTACGGCTGTTTCTGCCTGATTATCAGTCTTTTGAGAAGATTTATCGGTGCAACTTCCCATTAAGAATACGATACCAGCGGATAATAGAATGGTCTTAAAAATCATGA
>CALGJS010000517.1 GCA_937927835.1 uncultured Saprospiraceae bacterium
ATATATCTCCACCAGCAAGGTTATCAGAGATTTTAAATCCTCTGGATTAAATGGGAAAACAATTACCATCATTTCAAACACTAATTATTTAGGGGTACCGCTTACACCCGGAAAGTATTTTGTTTGGCTAGATTTTGATGCTCAAGAAGGTTTATATCGTATCAATCAATGTAATCGAATTTTACCTTCAAGCTATCAAGGGCAGAAACTTAAAGATGAGCCCCATTTTATCAACTATCAGAAAAAACGTAAAGAGATGGTTGAATACTTGGAAAATATTCTCGCAACCAATGGACCGATTGATGAAATAGCCGACGATATAAAAACAACAGGTAATTTAGAAAATGGAATGCCCGTTGGAACTTGGAAAGTGATCAACCAAAAGAATTCCTTGGTTTATACTATGACTTATAAAAATGGTCTAAAACATGGAACACATTATCGACATAAATTGAATCATCCAGAAGCCAAAAGCTTTTTTAATTATAAGAATGGATTATTGGAAGGTGTTTCTCAAGAACGGTTTCCAAATGGAGCCTTACGTAAATCTACGACCTATAAAAATGGAATAGCCAATGGACCAGAAATTAACTATCAATGGGGTGGAGCAGTGAGTAACCAAGGAAACAAAATCAATGGCGTCAAAGAGGGTTTATGGGAATACTTTGGGATGAAAAATAGACTAAAAAAACAAATCATTTATACCATTGTACCGGATAAAATACCCGATCCTAAACTGAATTTAGACAATTATGTTTTAAGAGAAATTCTATTCTATAATAGTCATCAAAAATTAATTAGAAAAACAGCGTACCATTTTCAAGAAAAAATATTGGAAGAGGTGTATTGATTTCCTTACCACTTTGTTTAAGATTTAGTAAATGAAAATAATAGCTTTTAATATATCTAAAGGAATCTATAAATTTGAAATTGGAAAAATTAACACAGATTTTCATAGTCATCCGGCTTATGAAATTTTATTTTCTAGGAATGGAACATTGACCATTGAAACTTTATCAGCCAAATTTGAGAATGTATATTTTGCGGTTATTCCTGCTAATTTATCTGAGAGTCGTATTTCCCATGTTTTTAAAAATGAAGTTGGGACTTCTTTAAAAAAATATTTAGTCTGGAGTAAATTAAAAAGGACCTTTGAATTGGTGATAAATGGTAAGATGAACATGTTTGAGGCTTCTTTAGAAAGTGGATTCTATGACCAAGCACATCTAAGTAAGGCTTTTAAACAAATGTTTGGGGTGAAACCTTCTAAAACCTACAATAGCAGAACAATACAAAAATAGCTGATTAATTAGGAATACATTTGTGCAGTTTTAATCTAATAGGTAAAATAATGAATCTAAAAATTAGACCCACAGTACAAGCAGACACTCCTCATCTAAAAACCGTTTTAAATACCATTGAATTGTTTCCTCCCGAAATGTTGGATGATATGATCGCCGATTATCTAAGCAATCCCGAAACGGAAGCTATTTGGTTTACCGCAGCGGAGGATGGAGTACCGATTGCCCTCGGATATTGCGCACCCGAAATGCTGACAGAAGGCACCTATAATCTCTATGCCATCGGCGTAAAGAGCGATCTACAAGGAAAAGGAATCGGTCGCCAAATGATGGCTTACCTAGAAAGGCAGCTTAAAGAAAAAGGCCATCGAATATTAATCGTAGAAACCTCCGGAGGACCAGATTTAACCCTTACCAGAAAATTCTACGAAGATCTAAATTATACCAAAGAAGCTGTGATCCGAGACTTTTGGAGTAAAGGAGAAGATAAGGTGGTTTATTGGAAAAAATTAAAGTAAAAGATGAAAAGGGAAGTAGTCATCGTCTCTGACTTATGGGGCGCCAAAAGATCGGAATGGTTGGTAAACTTTAAAGCATTATTGGAAGATCAATATGAGGTAAAGTTTTACGATGCTTGTCAGTTAGGAGGTATTGATTTGACGATTTATGAACAGGAAAATTTACACCGACAGTTTCTTGATTTTGGGATTGAAAAGGCGGTTTCTAATTTATTAAAACTTGAGTCAGAACCAAAGGTATATTTGGGTTGCAGTATCAGTGGAGTCATCTTATGGAAAGCAGCCTTAATCGGATTGCCAATTGAAAGATTGATAGCTATTTCCTCAACCAGACTTAGAAAGGAAACGGAAAGACCAAATTGTCCGCTCTCTCTATTTTTTGGTGAAAATGATCCCTATCAACCAGAACAAAATTGGTTTAATCAAATGGGAATTAAAGGACATTTTATTCCAAAAGGAGATCACGATATTTATAAAAATCATTCAACTGTTTTTGACATTCTTACTCAATCTATTCTAAAATAAATTTGATAATAATGTTAAAAGAAAATTCAAGACAATTATTTTTAGACTTTAAAGTTATAAAACCATATTGTTTATTTTTTTAATCTCCAATTTTTGAAAAAAGTCTTTCCATACCTATTATATTCAAGACCTTTTTTTTTCTTTACTGGCTTAATGACACTTCTGACTTATACGATCTTTCTAAATGTCGGCCTTAAGAGTCTAGCCATGATTTTCTGGTTTAAAGTATTGACGAGTATAATGGCAATAATTATTAATCAGAAAATTATGGCCAAAGAAATTTTCTTCTATATGAATATTGGTATTGGAAAAAAGGAATTAACCATCTTTGCCTTAATAATTGATTTCACAATCTGGGTATTAGGAATCATAATTCTAATAAAAAACTGAAATAACTCAAAACTCAAAACTAACCTCTCCCTTGCCCAAGTCCATCAAGATCGATAGTGTTTTTCTAAACTTCCAGGACCACAAAGTCCTACGAGGAGTGAGTTTTGAATTTAATAGCAATAAGGTAACTGGAATTTTAGGGAGGAACGGTTGTGGAAAATCCTGCTTCCTTAAAATTATTACCGGACAGTTAAAGCCAGCTTCGAAGCATCTAACTTATGGAGAACAATTATTAGAGAATTTATATAAATCGCCTGGACTGATCAATTATTTACCACAACACGAATTTCACCCTAAATCTATTCGACTTAGAAAATTAATTGAATTATATAATATTCAAGTAGATTCGTTTTTAGCCCAATATCCTTTTTTTGAAAAGAACCTCCGTATGAAATTTTGCGATCTTTCAGGAGGAGAAAAAAGAATTCTTGAAGTCCTGCTTGTCTTAGAAGCCGATACTAAATTTACTATTCTTGATGAACCTTTCTCACATGTGATGCCTATTCATATCCAACTCATAAAAGGTCGTATTGAAAGTTTAAAAGCTAAAAAAGGCATTCTAGTAACCGATCACCAATATCAAAATGTGATGGAAGTTTCTGATCATTTATTTTTATTAAGAGAAGGTGTCTTAAAAAAGATTCAAGATAAAGAAGATTTGCAGTTTAATGGGTATATTCGTTAGGAGGA
>CALGJS010000518.1 GCA_937927835.1 uncultured Saprospiraceae bacterium
GATACCATTTCAGTTCAGGTAGATTGTACGCCAGCACCGGTTTGTCCTGATTTCATTAGCATTGAAAGTCAAATGCTAAGCTTAGCGGATTGTAATGATGTTGCTACTGCTTGTGTACCAGTGACGTTTAATGATGCGAGTCGATTCACAATTACCGATAACGGAATGCCTTATGCACCGATGTTAACGGCTTGTGGAGCGGATACCGTGCTTACTTATGAAACCGTAAATGTTCCAGGTACTGGACCATATGATCTAGAAGATTGGATCATCAATGGAACAATGTTTAGCGGTCGATTTGATGACCTGACAGCATTAGCAGATTCCATGAATGTTTGGGATAATAGCACTAGCTGGATGTATGATCAAACAACTGAAACGATTACGGGAGCTAATCCTGATAATACGTATAGTTCTTTAAGCATTCGACAATTATTGACCAATAGTTTGACCGTGGTACCGGCTATGGATATACTAGTGGGTGGAGGAACAAATATCGAGTTAGCTGCTGGTTTCCATGAAATGATTTTCGAGCGACCTGATGGTTGTATGGATACCATAGCGATGACGGTAGATTGTATTAATCCAGATACTATTTTAGCAAATCTTGTGATTGGTATTACCGATACGATTTGTTTAGATACGACTGATTTAGCTGGAAATATTATTGACATTGATAACGTTTGTCCAGATGCTTCGGGTACTTCAACGAGTGTGAATTTCTTAGATGGATTTACTTGTTTTGAAGTGACTGGATTGGATGTAGGAATGGATACGGCTTGTATTGTAATTTGTGATGATCTCGGAATTTGTGATACGACAACTTTTGTTTTCAATACTACTTCTAATCAAGTATCGCCACCTACGGCTAACCCAGATACGGTTAATACTACGATTAACACTTCGGTAGACATTGTTATAATCAATAACGATGATGCTGGAAATCAGACGATTGATACCGTTTATATTGTAGAAGAGCCAGCTAACGGAACTACCTTTTTAGATCCTAATGGAGTACTGACTTATATACCAGCACTGGATTATTGTAATGATGATATTCCGGATACTTTAACGTATGGAATTTGTAATGCTTCGGGTTGTGATTCTACTACGGTAGCTGTTTATATTCCGTGCGATACCTTGAATGAGTTAGTTATTCATAATGGATTCTCGCCAAACAATGATGGTGTAAATGATGTATTTATGATCCAGGGATTAAGGAATATTCCTAACAACTCACTTTGTGTCTTTAATCGTTGGGGTAATCAAGTGTATCGAAAAGATGCTTATGGTTTCAACGATAGTGGTCAATATGACGAAGGTACGCTTTGGGATGGAAGCTGGACAGATCAGGTATTACCTGACGGAACTTATTTCTATCTATTAGACGATGGTAATGGTAAAAAGTATTCTGGATACGTTCAGATACATAGATAATAAAGACATTACATACTATGAGACTGTGCGGAAGACTTTTTAGGAAGTCTTCCGGAAACAGATTTTTTTTGTGAATTTAAGCAAGTGATTACCTAAGGGTGGTTACTTGCTTTTTTTTATCAACCATTAAACAAAACCCACAATGCGCCCAATCCAGTAACCCATAAAATGAACTTCCGATAATCGTCGTCTTTTATTTTTTTTACTAAAAAAACACCCGTGATAATTCCAAGGATAGTAGCAGGAAGAAGATATAAATCTATTTTTAAAGATTCAGGATTGACGGTGCCCCAAGAGAAGGTATGGAAAAATAATTTTAATAAATTAATAATAAAATATAACCACGCCGCGGTACCGATAAATTCATTTTTCGGTAGCCTTACTGCTAAGAAAAAGATCGTAGTAAAAGCTCCTGCTAAATTGCCGACCATCGTAGTGACACCCGCAATGATTCCAATGGCTGCGGCAAACCACCATTGATCTGGAATAGGTTGTGTTTTGCGACGATCCCACCAAAAAAGACCAATGACCGTTACCAGAATTAAGCTAGCCATGATCTGTCGAAAGATCGCCTCTGGTAAATCTTTTCCAAGCCACGTACCGAGAAAAACACCAAGGGCCATCCAAGGTAATAGCTTCCAAAGGTACGTCCAGCGAGTATGTCGATTATAATAAATAACCGCAAATAAATCTCCGATGACAAATAAAGGAACGATAAGACCAGTAGAAGCTTTACTCCCAAAAACCTGAGACATCAACAAAACGTAAAATGGTCCGAGTCCTTTTATCCCAGCTTTTGCCATTCCAATCAGAAAGGCAGCGGCCAATCCGAATAGCCAATAAAGGTCATTCATCGAAGTCAGGATTTAAAAATAAATTTATGAACTGGTGCAAGGTTATTTGTGTTTGTTATTGTTTTTTTCTACTCGCTACTCGCTATTTACTTTTTGCCCGCTGCCGGTAGGCAGGCGGTTGAGTGAAGCAAGTAGCCAGAAGCAAGCGGCAAGAAGCATATTTTTTAATATTCAATAAACCTTCTAGTTTTAACTTCTGATTGATAGCAATTACTTAGCGGCGGGTTATTTCTTAACCTGTTTTTCGAGGAGAGAAAAAATCTTATCGATATCGTAATTCTCTTCACTTAGCGCGTGTGATTTACGACTTATTTCATCAATGATTAGAAACTGAGTTTCTTTGATGACTTTATCGGCTGCGTATTTTGCAGTTTGCTTATCCTGAAAATAATAAGCATTCCGGATATCGGTATAGTCCACGGTTCCGTATGGCGTGTCCATATCTTGTACACGCATGACGACAGGCGTTAGTTTAACGGTTGTCAACCACGAAAAGAAGGTCGCACCTGCCGAAATTAATGCACCAAAAAAGATAAGCATCAATATCATGTTCTTATAGTGTCGCTGTTCGTAGCTGGTTTTGACACGACTGCCAATTATTAGCCCTATGACAAGAACAATTGTCGCGATACCATAAGTCATAATATCTTTGGCTAAGCCAGTTTGGATAGGATCGAAAGTAGCAATAATTTCATTCATAGTATGGGAATTTAGTTCGCAAAGATACGAAGAAGAATTTATTTGGCTGCATGACAAATTGTAGTGAGTAGCATATTTTTTGCTAGTTGGCCTATGTCAGCCAACACGAGCTAACCAGTATATATCCTAAATTTATCAAACACCTAATTTTTTAAACAAGTTCAACTACATTAAAATAGGATATCTTCCAGATAAATACCTATAATTGTTTTATGAAAAAGAAGGAGAACACGAACTATTGGTTATTTCAAGCCCATGAGCAGCAATTTTTGCTAGGTCCTGCTTTGAGGATGGATGCCGTTCATACCTTTCCAGTAAAAGCACATCGCGATAAAATCAAGAAAGGAGATAAGGTAATTCTTTGGAAAACAGGAGAGAATCCAGGAGTATACGGATTGGCTGAAACACGGTCGGAAGTTGGAACATGGAAGATCTCGGAAGAGCAAAAGCATTTTTACCTAAAACCAACCGCATCAGAAGAAAACATTAAAATAGCTGTTGAATATAATCTGTGGAATCGACCGATTATCAAAGATATGTTAGTAGAGAATAAAGCGTTCGATAAATTCTATGGCGGTTTATCTGGTGTTACCTATAAGGCAACGAAAAAACAATACGAGCTCATTGCTGGAATGGTTCAACGTGAAAATTTAGCAGAAGAACCAATGCCGGATTATGTGGAAGGAATTACGGCAGTTCATCCCTTAAACCTGATTTTACATGGACCGCCTGGAACTGGAAAAACCTATAAGACCATCGATCATGCTTTAGCGATAATAGAGCATCGTACACTAGAAGAACTAGCGCTAGAACCTCGATCCGATCGTCATCAACGGTACCAAGAATATGTAGAAGAAGGATTGATTTATTTTGTCACCTTCCATCAGTCTTTTACTTACGAAGATTTTGTAGAAGGGATTAAACCCGTTACTGAAAAAGGGCAAATTCGCTACGAAATTCAAAATGGGATCTTTAAACATATTGCACTCGAAGCAAGACAAGAATTAGTAGATGATATGATGGAAGCCATTCCGGCACCTCATCAATTGATAGAATTTAAACCACTGTACAAATCTTTTTTACAATATTTAAAAAGTGAAGCGTTTGAAAGTTTTCCAGGACCAGGAGGAAGTAAATTGTTTTTACATCGAATCGAGCGAACGGGAAATTTGAAAGTTCGAAAAGAAAAATTCTTTGGTCTCGGATCTATTTCCCGTAAAAAATTAGAAAAGATATTTTATGAATTCCAAGCACTAGATGCTACTGAATTGACGGATCCGTTATCGGTAGTACGAAGTAGTGCTAACGTATCGAATGCGGAAGATTATTTAATAGTCTTGGCGTCCTTACAGCAGTTTCAACAACAATACGTGGAGACCAGTTCGTTGATTGAAGGGGAAGAAGGAGAAATTGTTTTACCAGATATTTCTATGTCTCATTTTTCTGAAATAGCTCGGAAATCTACGGAACGTTTTGTACTGATTATTGATGAAATAAATCGTGCAAACATTGCTAGTGTATTTGGTGAATTGATCTCGTTGATTGAACCCAATAAGCGAGAGGGAGCACCGGAAGCATTGCATTTAGTTTTGCCTTATTCTAAAACCTTGTTTAGTGTGCCACCGAATCTTTATCTTTTAGCAACGATGAATACGGCGGATCGTAGCATTGAAAATTTAGATTTTGCGCTCCGTCGCCGTTTTGCTTTTGAGGCAGTCTTACCAGATCCGTCTGTCATCAGTAAATTAAATCAACAACCATTGATGGATGGGATTCATTTGGAGCTAATGCTCAAAGCGATGAATGAAAGAATTGCGCTATTATTAGATCAAGCACACTGTATTGGGCATTCTTATTTTTTGCAAGTACAAAATTTGGCAGATTTAAGAAAAGTATTTGATCGATCTATTATTCCATTATTAAAAGAATATTTCTACGCAGATCCAGGTGAAATAGGGTTGGTATTAGGCAAAGCGTTTATGGAGACTAGAAGTGTTGATACGGATGTCTTTGCTGATTTTCAACACCCATATACACCCGATTTCTCAGACCGAAAACGCTATCGAATTAAATCAGCAGAAGAAGTAGATGCTGCTGGATTTATGGCTATTTATCAGTAAGCTGATTATTAATGTGAATAAGGGGTTGAAAATAAATATATGAATTATAGAAGCATATCCTCAAGCCTTTTTTTATTGTTAAATAGAAATTTAACTGCTGATTCGCATTATTTATAAATGAACACTTCTTTTAATGTGGATGTTATGAAATGTGAGATAGGAACAAAAGGAGCAGAGATATTCGAAGACTATTTCGAAAAAGCCCTCTATATTCGTTATTTTTGTATAAAATTTTAGAAATTATGAAGGTTGAACAAATATATACAGGATGTTTAGCACAGGGTGCGTACTATATTGAGAGTGATGGAGAAGTAGCGATTATTGATCCTTTGCGAGAAACAAGTCCTTATATACTAAAGGCGGAGTCCAATAAAACAAAGATTAAATATATTTTTGAAACCCATTTTCACGCTGATTTTGTCTCTGGACATTTGGATTTAGCAGAAAAAACAGGAGCAAAGATTGTCTATGGGCCAGAAGCAGAGACGAGTTATCCAAAGCATTTAGCGACGGACGGAGAAGTCTTCAAATTAGGTAAGGTGACGATTACGGTTTTACATACCCCGGGACATACGCCTGAGAGTACGACTTATTTATTGAAGGATGAAGCTGGGGAACCATATGCGATATTCTCTGGTGATACCCTTTTTATTGGAGATGTAGGACGACCTGATTTGGCGCAGAAAAAAGGACACTTGACGGCGGAAGATTTGGCGGGTTGGTTATACGATAGTCTCCGCAATAAGATTATGCCGCTACCAGATCACGTGATCGTTTATCCTGCACATGGAGCGGGTTCGGCTTGTGGAAAAAGTATGAGCAAAGAAACTTGGGATACGTTGGGTAATCAAAAACAAAACAATTATGCTTTACGGGCAGACATGACTAAGTCTGAATTTATTGAAGCCGTAACAGATGGTTTGTTACCTCCGCCTACTTATTTTTCTGCTAACGCAAAGCTTAATAAAATGGGGTATGAATCTATTGACAAGGTTATGGAACGAGGTGCACAGGCACTAACACCCGATGCTTTCGAAAAGACCGCTAATGAAATGCAGGCTTTGTTGCTAGATGTTAGAGGTAAAGAAACTTTTGTCAAAGGATTTATTCCTAATGCTATATTTATTGGTTTAAAAGGTAGCTTTGCTCCTTGGGTAGGTGCATTGATTCCAGATTTGAAGCAACCGATTTTGTTGATTACGAACGTAGGCGAAGAGGAAGAAGCCGTGAAGCGATTGGCCCGAGTAGGATATGACAATGTGGTGGGACATCTAACGGGAGGATTTGATGCTTGGGTAGCTGCGGGAAAAGAAGTGGATACGATTGAAACGATTGATGTGGATACTTTTTCTGCTCGTTATAAAGAGGGGGAGCAATTATTGGATGTCCGAAAGCCAGGAGAATATGATGCTGCTCATGTGACGACTGCACAAAGTTTTCCACTAGATTTTATTAATGAAAAAATGAGTGAGGTGAGTTCTGATAACCCTTATTTTTTACACTGTCGTAGCGGATATCGTTCTACTATTGCAGCTTCTATTTTACGATCAAGAGGATTTGATAATCTAGTAAATGTACAAGGCAAGTTTGATGAGATTGCTGCGGGACCAATTCCTACTGCGACCTCGGCATGTTCATTAGATGGAAAATAATAATTAATAATGTTTTAATGAAGAATTAATAATGCCCGTCTGCCGATTAAGGTAGAGGCACTGTTATCGTGGTTTTTGCCACTAAGCCGCTAAGAAAAGAAGATTTTTCCTTCAGAAAAATTCTTTGTGGCTTTGTGTCTCCCAAATCAAGTTTGGGACAGGTGTTGTGGCAAATTATTTTTGTACTGTACTGAGCAAATTATCATAGATCAACACTTTGCTCCAAACATCTTTATAGTCTTCGATAAATTTTAGATGAATTGGATCTTCTTGATAAAGGTCATGATCAGCAGAAGACTTAAAATGGCAAATCCACGCAACAAGATAATTATTATCGACTACTTCACGAGGCGTTCCAGCAGGTGGTCCGTAATAAACTTTTTGTATAGAAGGTGTCTTGGCAAGTTCTGCTAATCCTTCTATGAACTCGGTCTTTCTTTTATCTGTCAATCCTTCTGCCGCATAAAAATAAACGGTGTGGATAAATCCTGGAGTTGAGGTAGTTGGCGTTGCTTTTAGTTGAGCAATTTCTGTTTGGAGTTCAGTAATTTTATGTGTTAAGTCCGTTGTATCATTTTTACAACTGATGGTGAATAGTAGACTCAATAATAAAAAGAATAGGGTAGTTCGTTTACTCATTTTTTAAAATTTGATATTTATAAAATATAACTACAAAATATCAGTAGGGTATATTTGTGAAGCCTAAAAATAGAAAATAAACTTGATAACCTACCTAAGACCTACTGAAGTTATTTAAAAATTTTCTACCTCTCGACTGCTTTAGGAATTATTAAGCAACTTCCTTACTTTTACTCTATGTTATCCATTTTAATTCCAGTATATGCGGAGTCCGTTACTCGATTGGTCACCGAATTGGTTCGACAGGGTCGAGCTTTGGGAATTCCATTTGAACTTATTGTCTTAGACGATGGATCAACCGCAAAAATCAAAATGGAAAATCAAGCGATTGCAGAGATTGCAGAAGTAAATTATGAAAATCTTCCAAAAAATTTGGGCCGATCTGCCATTCGTAACCTTCTTGGTAGGCGTGCAAAATTTCCCTACCTTTTATTTTTAGATTGTGATAGCTATCCTTCCTATCCAAATTTTTTAAAAAAATATATCGAGCATTTAGCTCCCAACGCCGTCTTAGTTGGAGGTACTGATTATGCTGTTTCTGCTCCGAATGGAAAAGCATTACATTGGTTGGTTGGCAGTCAACGAGAAGTGGTACCGGCCACGGAGCGTATGCGTGATCCTCATCATGGATTTAGCTCTTTTAATTTTTTGGTTCCAAAAGATGTTTTTAATAAAATAAAGTTTGACGATACCATCACAGAATATGGACATGAGGATACTCTTTTTGGTTGGTCATTAAAAAAGGCTGGAGTAGACGTACTTCATTTAGAGAATCGGTTAACTCATTTAGGATTAGACGATGCTTCTATTTTTTTAGAAAAGCGTCGAACCGCGATTCGTAATTTATTGATTTTACAAAAAAAATATTCCAACATGGATACGCGTTTGTTGCGAATCTATGCTCGGTTATCCAGAATGGGATTGCGGCCTTTTGTGGTTGGATTTTTTTCTGTTTTTGAAAAATCTATTCTAAAAAATCTACATAGTAGTCAGCCAAGGTTGCTGCTCTTTTTTTGGTGGAGCTTGGTCTGTCTAGATCGTTCTAAAAAGGAAGGTTAAGAGGCCATGCTAATAGACATTTGTTCCATTTCTCGCCTCCCAGCTCCGGGAGTGCCGCCGGAGAGTAGCTTCCGACCCGCAAATGTCTATTAGTATGGCTTGGTCTTGTTATCACATTACCGCTGTACCAAAATTCTAAAATGCTGGGTAGTTGTTTCTTGTAAAAGAGAAAGAAAATAGACGCCATTCTCCACCTGTTTCATATTTAGTTTTACCGAGTCATTGGTCTCATCCATATTTTGGAGGATGATCTTGCCCGTGTGATCTAGCAATTCTAAGGTTGCTGGTCCAGGAGAGATTTTTGGGATGATAATTTGGGAATCAACACTTCCCGGAAGTACAATAAAGTCGGTTGGAATTTCACTCGTATTACTTTCCGCAGTGCTGTTTGCTAGGTCTACCAGCATATCCGTATATCTATACCATTGAGCACCTGCAATATTTATATGGTTTTTCCAGTCTTCGGACTTAGGGTTCCAGGCATTTTGACCGTCCATATAGATAGAGTAGGCTTCTTCAAGGGAATTTTGACCGATCCATTCCCCCATAAATTTGGGACCTGCGCCAAAAATAGGCAGAATATCCAGTGTTCCTTGAGAAGGTGCTAAAGCTGGAAGACGGTAGGAAAGGTAGTTGTAGATACTATTTCCGTTGTTATATAAAGGCGAAGAACGGTAATAATGCACCAAAACTCGATCGCAGATAGCGCCGATTTTTTGGCATTGACCAGGTGTAGGTTTACCGATATAAACTTCGGTTAATGCGCCAGCACGAGTAGCTTGTTCTTTTATTTGTAATAATTGTTGATGATAATAGGTGAAAGCACCGGCAGTATCACAAGGAAGTTGATTTTTTTCTAAGTAGGTATCGCAATAATATTTGTTGATCATATTTTTATTCCAAAATTCAAATTCCAGATTGAAAACATCAAAACGGGCTTCTGAATCAGGATAAAGTTGATTGTAAATTTCCAAGCGCTCAAAGGAGCGAGCGGATTCACCAACGACCCCAAAGCTTTGAATACCATAATCTTTTCTAGCCCTTCTCATAAAATCGGCTAGTGGTTGAGCAGATTCAGCTTCTGTGATAGAGAATTTTTGAGAATGAATAAAATAAAGGTTATAACAAAGCAAATAATTAAAGCCATGCTGCTGCGCGAATGTGAGTAATTCATTTTCAGCTGCAGTATTTCCGATGATATCAACAAAATCATTTACATATAAACCTCTGACTGATTGAGCAGAAAGTTGAAGTGAAAGAAAAAAGGCTAGAACAAGGAAGATATTTTTCATAATGAGAAGCTGAAAATTGAATACTAAAAATGATCAGGGAGAAAAGAGGGATAGCAAAGATGTGTAGGGCAAAAAATATACCTGATTAGGAACAAATTAAGACTTTATTCTGAAGTTCTTTTTAAAGAGACCAGATAGATCATTTGGAAACATATAAATTATTTTAGAACAAAGTCTAACATTAATGTAGTGGTTTTCAATGAAGTAGCGTATCTTGCGCCACCTTTCGTTACCTCCCATTACGGCATGGAGATTAGACAAGATCTACCTTCAATTAACTATTAGAGGAATTATGAGCATTAAAGAGTTATTACCCCATTTTAAATTCAAGAAAGAAAATCTACCAGGTTATCGAGAGATTCTCATTTTTGTCATTTTTATGATTTTTTATAAGTTTTCGCGCTATATCGCCATTGGTGATGAGCAGACTGCTTTTGCCAATGCTTACCGAGTAATTGAGTGGGAGAAGATGCTGGGCATTTTCTTTGAAATTCCAATACAACAATATTTTTTAGATTATAAATTATTGATCAAGGGAGTCAATCAGTTTTATATGCGGGTTCACTTACCTTCTACGATTATCTTCTTTATCTGGTTATACCATTATAAACGTCCTTATTATTTCTTTATTCGAAATGGTTTTTTATTAGCCAATATCGTCACGCTTTTTATCTTTATTGGTTTCCCTTGTGCACCACCACGAATGTTAAACGATATAGGATTTGTAGACACTTTGCTAACCATCAGTGATGTCAATTTGTATAAAGGAAATTTATCTAAGCTGTTCAATCAGTATGCGGCCATGCCTTCGATGCACTTTGGTAATTCCTTATTGATTGCAGTGGTGACTCTTATTCTATCCAAAAAGAATTGGGTAAGAATCAGCCTGTTTATTTATCCAATCTTTGTCTTATGGATGATTGTGATTACCGGAAACCATTTCTTCTTAGATGCAGTATTAGGTGGGGTTATCGTTTTAGCACCTTATCCATTGATGTGGATTGCTGAAAAGATATTTCCAAGCTGGACATGGGTTTCAAGAGGCTCGGTAGCACAACGTAAAGCGAGTGTAATGATGAAATGATATTCAAGAAATGGATAAATCCCTTATGTGTTAAAATTTTAATCTATAAACTTTAGTTACTACTTTTTGCGTTAAGAGTTTAGATAAACTCTAAAGTATTTTGCGGAGCCAACTCCTTTCACCTATGCAATACGAAAATGACGCCCAATAAAGTAAAACTAAGTTTTGCATTTTTCCTTTTTTTAATGCCGATTCTATTATCTGCTCAAGTTCGTGTTGGACTTGGAGGAGGAGGATATTTTGGGCTAAAAGATCAAGGTATTAATGCTGGATTACAAGTTCAAAAAGAGCTCTCTGATTTTAGTGCACTTACCCTTCAACTCGCTTTTACTGACAAGCCCACCAATCTTCCACGGAAAAATCTTAATCCAGATTTTGACTACGTAGCTGGTCATATTTCTTATTTGGTCTTACCAATTGAATACCAATATTTTCTACCTTTTAAAAATCTACGAGCTGGTGCCTTCGGAGGCCCTTATTTTGCCTATGGTTTAAAGGCTGGTGTCCTTAAAAAATTAGACGACTTTAATTTTGAGTTTTTAAATTTAGATTTTAGAAGGCAAGGGATCCGTCGACTCGATATCGGTGTCCATTTGGGGGTAGGACTAGAATTAGAATTACCCCGTTTAAAGCGGATGTTTATTCGTCTAAATTATGCTTTAGGTCTGGTAGATACAGATCTAGGGGAGGATTCAGCGTATCAAGAAGGAGTAGGGATTTTGATGGGATTTATGGTGCCGGTGAATGCAGGAAAGTATGAAGCAAAGAAAAAGTAGGTTTTTTTTATTTCAAATCTTAATTATTTTTGATCAAGTACTTATCTTAAAATAGTGATACTTCCACTATACTGACTGGTAGTTTGATCTACAAATTCTATTACTGCTACATAGACATATACACCCGAATTTAGTGGTTGACCTTTAAACATACCGTTCCAACCCAAAATAGGATTATTGGGAGAGAATTGTGATTGTTCGTATAGTAGTGCTCCCCAGCGATTATAGATTCTTAGTGATTGAATAATTGATACACTTTGGTTGGTACTGATGATAAACCGATCGTTGATGCCATCTAAGTTGGGTGAAAAAGCATTTGGGATATAGACTGCTTTATTTTTGTCTACCTTAACTATAACACTGTCCGTCGAGGTACAGCCTCTAAGGTCGGTAATCGTTAAAATATATTCGGTATCTGATATTGGATTGACTATTGGATCAGGACAGTCCATACAGCTAAGACTAATTTCAGGAGACCATTGGTAAGTAAGGGTATCTAAATTAGGATTGAAAATAAATGATCTTAATTGGATCTCATCTCCGAGCCAAATTGTCTGGTCTTCAGAAACTGCTAATTGAATTCCTTCTACTTCTGGAATGGTAAAAGGGAAGTCATGCAAACAATTGGTTGTGTCTCTAATCGTGAGTATATAATCACCTACAGAGAGCTCCATGAATTCTGGCGTATCTTGGAAGTTTCCAGGTAAGACGGCATAACTAAAATTAGGAACTGTATCTATTAATATTAAACTTCCATCCATTTCATCAAGACAACCGACAGGCGTAATTAACCATGTTGGAGGTGTAATGGTATTCCTGATCAAATCGACAGATTCAGTGGTGGTACAACCTAGAAAATCAGTGACAGTTAAAGTATATGAGCCAATGTGAAGTTCTGTGATTTGGATAGTTGTAGCACCATTATTCCATTCCAGCAGATAAGGTGGAGTACCTCCGCTGATTATTGCATGAATACTACCATTCTCTTGATCTGGACAAGTAGGCGTTTGGTTGAAGTCGATTATTATTGATGGATTAATCGTTAGGGTGATTTCGGAAATTGAATCGCAGCCATTGCTCCCTGAATTGATTTGCTGATAGGTTCCGGGCGTATTAGTAAAACTTCCAAAGACGGATACTGAATCACCGTTACAAATGATAAGTTCTTGAGTGCTTAGAGAAGAAGGAAACCCAGAGACAATATAACGAACGAGTGAATCACAGTTGTTTTGATTAAATAATGTGAAAGTCGTATCTGCGTTAGCCCCTAACCCTATATTGTCAATAAAAATACTATCATTTACGCAAATAATGGTGTCCACTACGCTTACGGTATTCGGGTTTTGCACGAAAGTGCCCAAAATATTATTTGAGTAATTACATTCTAGTAAGTCTGTGACGGGAAAGGAATTTTCAATAATAAAAGGAGTTGTTAGCGAGTGATCATCGTTGAGTACCACGTAAATAAATCCACTTGTCGGTAAAGTGATTGTCGAGCTTACGGTGATGCATTCTTCTGGTGCCAAGGTAGTATTGAAAAGATAATTAACGTTAGTTGGAGGAATTGCTATCGACGTAGGGTCACCGTCATAAAAACTAAAAGGAGTGGTGCTAGGAACGATGGCATCCCCCGTATTACAGGCCCGAAAAGTGACGTTGACAAAAGGGTCGAAACATTCCACGTTTAGGTCTGTTAATTTCAGGTCAGGGATTGGGAAAATTGGATTACTATATTGATTTAAAAAAGTATTCATGATCACACTATCACCAACGATATTTGGATTTTGCTGCTGTAGCGGAATACTAAGGTCATCGTTGATATTGGTGTTGAAAAAAGCATGTTGATTCCAGACGGGCCGTGATTTACTCCAAGGAGCATTTGCGGATTTAAAGGCGACTACATTTCCTGTTAGAGCAGTGGGACCACAAGTGATGAGCATTTCTGTTTGGCCATCTGCATCCACATCAACGATTACGGGCATTTCAATATGAGTTGCTGATTTACATAAGGTTTGAAACTTTACATTTCCTGTAGGACCATCAAAAATATAGAGACTATCCTGGTCTCGGTAGATCACTTCGGCGGCGCCATTACCACAAAAATCAAAAACACTTGAAACGGTGACTGCAGAAGGATCAAAGATGGGGCGTGTCCAAAGAATAGAGAAATCGTTATCAATAACATAAAGATTACGTCTACTAACGAAGCTAATTTCAGGTAAATTGTCACCGTCCAGATCAGCAATATTGGGCCTAGACGCTCCGCCAGTAACATTAGTAAATAAGGGGAACTCCCGCAAGACAACAGGGGTCTGAATATCCCAGACATAAACGGTGTTTTGGGTGTCAACTTTACCTTGAATGATCGCGTCAAGATCACCATCAAGATCAAAGTCAGCAATGCTGGTATATCCATCTGAATAAGTAGTTGGAGGTTGCACTTCTGGGAGAACGGTGCCATTTTCTAGATTAACCGAGAGTACTTGATTGCCGGCAACAATTTCTAAGCCAGAACAATCAGGACAAAAGTTGTCTGGTAAGGCATCGACTACCACGGGGGAAGGGAAGTAATAAGGGATAGCGCCTTCATCACGGGCAGGATGGTGGCCGTCAGAAACTAAACTTCCGCCTGTAGCCAGCAAGGTACCATCATTGGCAGCGTAAACTTGATTACCGATAATGATTTCAACTGAACCATTATTATCAACATCAGCTAGGTTAATGATGGACCAGCGGTATCCGTCTCCATAACCAACCGTGTCGGTGGTAGCATATTTTAGTTCACCATTGTGTTCATAGCAATAGATATGTCGATCTCTTCCGACTAGAATAATTTCACCCAATCCGTCAAGGTCTACATCTCCTAGAGAAGGTGCCATGCCACCATCCAACTTAGTAGGTAAGTGAATATTATATTTGGTGGCACCGTTTTGTCCATCAATAATAAAAAGCGAGTCACCGGCAATTAAATGAGAGACTACTTCAGGAAGACCATCTGCATCTAGGTCTCCAACAACGACAACCGGATAGTTTCCGACATTAGCGTGGCTTGTCCAGAAGGTTTCGAGGGCAATGGTATCACAATTGGGAATAAAGGTACATTCAGGTTCACAACCACTATAATAAAAATCGAAGCACGTCTCATTACAGTCGCAATCAGGATCGAAGCAATCTATAAGACCATCAAAGTCATCATCATATTGATTACTACAATCTTCTGCAGGAGGTAAAGAGTTACCAGCAAGGAATAATAGTATAAAAGTAGTGATAAGGATGCGAAAGGCTACCATGATTATGGAATTAAATAGCTATCGTGTTATAGTGAATATCTATGGGGGAAGTAGAATGGTGTTAGTGTAAAGATACGAAATCCTTCAAACTTAGGATTTGCTTTCAATAAGCTTGGTAGAATATGTATTGTTTTTAATAAAAACTAAGAATTTTTCGCCTAAATCCTTGATTTATTGGCTGTCAATATATACATTTGTGCCGCTGTTGAAAAACAGCTTTTATTTTTAGGACAAAAGGTGTAACCTTGCATACCGAAAGCGGTATAATATCAACACAAGGAATTATTTTAGGATAATTCTGGTTATATAAAAAACACTCGGAGGAGTGGGAGAGTGGCTGAATCCACCGGTTTGCTAAATCGACGTACTTGGAAACAGGTACCGCGGGTTCGAATCCCGCCTCCTCCGCCAAATAATTGAACGATCTGCGTAGCAGTGGCGCCTGACAAGGCGACAAGTGAATGCACCGCGAAAGCGGAAATTCCTTCGTCAATTCCTTCAAATACGAGTTACACATTCGGGGTGTAGCGCAGTCCGGTTAGCGCACCTGCTTTGGGAGCAGGGGGCCGCAGGTTCGAATCCTGCCACCCCGACTACTGTAAATTATTGATTTGCAGACGATCAATAAAGAGTCAATCATTCATTTGGTTGGCTCTTTTTTCGTCTGGTTTCAATATAGTTTCAGAAAAGTGCATTATAAAATGGATAGGTATTTTGGTGAAAGGGATAATTGGGTAGATAAAAAGAGCTAATTGAATTTTTTTTTTGAATTGATGTATGAGATACCTTTATGAAAAGGTATATTGACAACGTTAATTTTTTTCTA
>CALGJS010000519.1 GCA_937927835.1 uncultured Saprospiraceae bacterium
ATGACCCAACCCGGAATATCTTGGCTATTAAAAATGGCTTGGCGCGATAGTCGCCGAAATCAAGGACGATTACTACTTTTTATTTCTTCGATCATTCTTGGAATTGGAGCCTTGGTAGCGATTAATTCTTTTAGTGAAAATTTACAGGCGGATATTAATCGAGAGGCAAAGACACTGCTTGGAGCTGATTTAAAGTTAGAATTGAATCGACCGATGACGGATTCTTTGCGGACCGCTTTAGAATTAATTGAAGGAGAGCGAGCGCAAACGACCGATTTTGTTTCGATGATTTTATTTCCAAAAAATGGAGGAACAAGACTTGCACAAATTTCGGCGCTTGAAGGGAATTATCCTTTTTACGGAAATTTTAATACCGAACCAATTGGGGCGGTGGATGAGATCAGAAATGCTAAAAAGGCGTTGGTAGACCGGACTTTACTATTGCAATTTGATATAGAAAATGGCGATTCAATTCAGGTAGGTAATTTGACATTTGAAATCGCTGGGTCGTTAAAATCGGTACCAGGTAGATCTGGTATTGCTTCGTCGGTGGCGCCAGCTATTTTTATTGGACAAAAATACCTAGATCAAACTGGACTGATTCAGCCGGGAAGTAGAATCGAATATCAGTACTTTTATAAAGTAGCAGAAGGCCAAGACATGGAAGTGATGGTGGATAGTTTGAAAACCACACTACAAAGTAATGGTGTACGTTGGACGACGGTAGAGCGACGAAAAGAAAGTATCGGTGCGGCATTTTCTAATATGGCGACTTTCCTAAATTTAGTTGGATTTATTGCTTTGTTATTGGGTTGTATAGGTGTCGCGAGTGCGGTGCATATTTATGTAAAAGACAAATTATCCGTAGTGGCTGTATTACGTTGTATGGGGACGAGTGGTCGTCAGGCGTTTTTGATTTTTTTATTACAAATTGCGCTCTTAGGATTTTTGGGAGCGGTATTAGGAGCGATGCTCGGTAGTGGATTGCAGGTTTTATTGCCGAAGGTTTTAAGTGATTTTTTACCTGTAGAAAATGTCAGTGCTAATATCTCATGGTCCTCTATTTTTAGTGGAATGTTTACGGGATTATCTATTGCTTTATTGTTTGCGGTATTGCCTTTGTTGGCGATTCGTAAGACTTCACCGCTGCGAACGTTGAACGCTTCTTATGAGCAAGATACGAACGAACGAGATTGGTTGCGATGGTTGGTATATGTTGCGATCTTTTTGTTTGTTGCAGGTTTTACCTTTTGGCAAACTGGACAAAAAACAGTAGCGATTGTCTTTCCGATTGCGATTGTTATTGCGTTTCTATTATTGGCAGGCGTTGCTAAATTACTGATGGTTTTGGTACGAAAATTTTTCCCTGTGAGTTGGAGTTATATCTGGAGACAAGGTATTGCGAATCTGTATCGACCTCAGAATCAGACGTTGATCTTGGTGGTTTCCATTGGGTTAGGATCGGCTTTGATTTCGACCTTATTTTTTGTACAAGGATTATTACTTAATCAAGTAGAATTTACGGGGCAAGGGGATCAACCGAATATGATTTTATTCAATATTCAACCCCATCAACAAAAACAGGTAGCAGATCTGACAAAGGAATTTACGATGCCTATTTTGCAAGAAGTGCCGATTGTCACCATTCGATTGGCAGAAATAGATGGAATGACTAAAATGGAAATGAAAGCGGATACGACGCGTTCACCTCGGGGTTGGGTTTTTAATCGGGAGTATCGGGTGACTTATCGTGATACGTTGATAGAATCCGAAGAAATAATAGAAGGAGATTGGACAGGTAATAAATTAGATGATGGGACGATCTATGTTTCGGTGAGTGAGAATATGTTAGAAGATATGGATGTAGAGATTGGCTCTAAACTAACTTTTAACGTGCAAGGAGCGATGATCGAAACGGTGGTTGGAAGTGCTCGAAAGATTGATTGGGGTAGATTGCAGACCAACTTTTTTGTCGTTTTTCCAAAAGGTGTTTTAGAGCGAGCTCCGCAATTTAATGTCATTGTATCACGAACGGAAAATATTGAGCAGTCGGCTAAATTTCAGCAAAAGCTAATTCAGAATTTTCCGAATGTTTCAGTGGTAGATTTATCAGCTGTCTTGCAATCGGTAGAAGATGTGCTGGGTAAAGTTTCCTTTGTGATCCGATTTATGGCCTTATTTAGTATTTTGACAGGATTATTGGTTTTGATTAGTTCCGTAGTACTGAGTAAATATCAAAGAATAAAAGAAAGTGTATTGTTGCGAACGATTGGAGCGCAGAGTCGACAAATATTATTGATCAACTTATTGGAATATTTTATGTTGGGTGCGTTGGCGACATTGACGGGAATTGGGTTGTCCTTTATAGGCAGTTGGTTGTTGGCTAAATACAGTTTTGATATTCCTTTTAAGCCAGATTGGCTTCCACCATTTATTGTGTTTTTTACGATTACTGGATTGACGGTTTTAATTGGGTTATTGAATAGTCGAGAAGTGCTGAATAAGCCACCGCTGGAAGTATTACGGGGACGGTAATTAAGGTTTATTCAATTTGCCTGTGTATAGACAATTAACTCAATTTGCATAATTAAACTACGTCTGGAAAGGTGGCAAAGTAAACCAGATCTACCAGTTTTTTATTACCTGTGCGGTATTCGTCTTTTAGATATCCTTCGCGAATAAAGCCAGTTTTTTCGGCTAACCCAAGACTAGCAGTATTGGTGGAAATGACTCGGATGAATACTTTTAGAAAATTCAAATCATTAAAACAATAGGCTAATACAGATTGGATCGCTTCGGTCGCATAACCTTTCCGTGTAAATTTTTCTCCAATAAAATAAGCCAATTCACCCTTAGGAATACTCCAGTCAATATTTTTAATCATCACCATTCCGATCAAAGTATCATCAAGCCAAATACCTAGCTTTCCACCTTTATCATTAAGCCAATTTTCTTGTAGCCCTTTTAAGTAAATCGCAGTTTTTGACGGAATATTGGTATTGAGTACGGTAATGGGAAAACTCTCTTTTAGTCGATCTTTATTACTAGAAACAAGGGAAGAATAGGCATCCTTATGCTGGAT
>CALGJS010000520.1 GCA_937927835.1 uncultured Saprospiraceae bacterium
AGTTCCTTTTTGGCTGTTATTAATTGGTTAGGATTAGAAAAACGTACCGCGAAAGAAACTTCAGACATTTGATCATCTTCATCTAAACGTCTTAACTCTAATTCGGTCGCATGTTTTTTTAATAATTCTATGGCCTTTTCAATATCAGTATCCTTTTGTTGACGAAAGCGAATAATTAAATTTTGTAAAACTTCCGTAGTTTTTTGTCGATTGATTAATACAATGACAACAGAAAGAAAAAGCGTACCAATCACGGTTACGAGTATTTGCCCAGCACCGATTCCTAGACCAATGGCTATTACCATAAAAAAATAGGCTAGTTCCTCAGGCTCTTTAATCGCTGTTCGAAACCGCACAATTGATAAAGCCCCTACCAAACCAAGTGATAATGCTAAAGATCCTTTTACAATTGTGATGATTATCATAGTAGTTAGACTGACTAAAACCAATACCCTAGAAAGCGCCTTACGATTGGATAAACTATTACCATACTTGATATAAAAATAGCCTATCAACAATGAAAGAATTACAGTCATTATTAACTGCACTAAGAATGGAAATACATCAACGGGTTGATCGGTTCCACTAAAAAGGGTTTTTAAAAAATCTAATTCGTTATTCATAGAGTTTGCTCAAATTTTCTGCTAAGTTAAGACTTTTATTAAGGAAGCTGATTAAGAATGTTCACAAAAGATTAGGATAATCACTTGCCTGTCGGTAGTTGAGCTTGATAATGCGGTAGATGTTTCTTTTTTAACAGCTTCAACTTAAATAAATGCTTATAATTATTCTACCCAGTGTCGTTGGTAAACCATAAAAAGCGGTTTGTAACCATATGTAAAATATAATTAATATTTTTAAATATTAAACTTGTTTTAAATATATTATTCCTTTACCTTCGTGAAAGTAACTCCAAAAAATTATATTTAAGTCCCGCTGATTTCCAGTTATTATACGACTGGATTTAGGCTTTTTTGCCACGAAATACTATAAAAGATGCTTAAGTTTAACACTAAAGTACTGGTTACGCTTTTTCTATTATTCTCCCTGAACGTTTCGGTATTTGCCCAAGAATATCGGGTGCAGATAGCTGCCTTTCCTGAACAGGTTCCTTTCACTCATTTTCTTTTCTCCGGAATTAATGATGTCTATGCGAATGTAGACCAAAACGAAATCAATCGCTACTACCTTAGTGAAAATTTCTATTCTTCTCAGGAAGCAGAAGAAGCAAGAAAAAAATTAGTGAAAAGAGGATTTAATAATGCTCAGATTATTGACCTAGTAAAAGAAAAATCACTTTGTACAGCTAATGACCCTGCTGCAGAGCAAGGGGCCATCTACACCAATATTAATACAGAACACCTTTATATTCGACATTTTTATTTTGGTTTTAGTGAGTCAAAGTTATCAGCCGAATCCAAAAAACAACTCAATAAAATTTATTTAAAACTAAAGCGAAATCCTCATTTAAGGGCTTTTGTTCAAGGTCATACAGATGCTAGTGGATCGCCAGAATTCAATCTAGCACTTTCTATTCGTCGAGCCAGAGCAGCTAGAAATTATCTAGTAGCCAAAGGCATTCATTTCGGAAGAATTGAGGTAAAAGTCTATGGTGAATCAGCTCCAGTAGCCATTAATATAGCAGTGGATGGCACAGACGAGCCAGATGGAAGAAAATACAACCGTAGAGTAGTGGTGGTGCTTACAGATCAACATGGAGAAGTGGTCAACGATGTAGAACGTATGCGAGATGTTCCAGGACACTTACGGATCAATAAACAAACTTTACGTCAACAATTAATCTATGCTGATCTAAAGCGGTAATATCTTGTTGATTTTCAATCCGATATCCAGAGGCTGGAAAATAGTGTAAGTTTTGTACAGATTTGGCCAGTACACTCGTGCTTGATTGTTCCACTAAAATACTGTCAACCGTATTCTTAATATCATAATGAATCATCAAGCTCTTTGTCCGTAAATCATTAGTAATATTGGTATAGACTAATGTTTTTAATTGACCAGTTTTATAAAAAATACTATCCGCTTTATAACGATCCAACCAGGCAATCTTATTGATATCCGCAGCCGTAAAAAGTTCTGTTTCTATTGCTAAATCAAAATCTTCTAAACGCTTAGTTTCGGTTTCCCCATCTAAACTAATTGTCTTCTGCAATTTTTTCACTTGATTCCTTTTCTCCGTCAATTCTTTTTCCATAAAATCAGATAGATCAAAAAAACCGTTTGTTGCAGGCGGATTTATTTCAGTTGAAACACAAGCACTGAAACTAAGAACGGTGAGCACAGAAAAGATAAAATACTTAAGCATTTTTTATTTTTAATAGATTGTTTCCAGTCATGATATCTGGGACCTCAATATCTAACATCCCGAGAATAGTAGGTGCAATATCCGCTAATTTTCCGTCTGACAAGCTAATATTATCTGCTCTTTTACTTACGTAAATACATGGAACCGGATTGGTCGTATGCGCCGTATTAGGAGAGCCATCAGGATTAATCATCACATCCGAATTTCCATGATCCGCGATGATCAACACCTGATAATCGTGATTGAGCGCACGCTGAACAAGATTCTGTAAACACTCATCTACCGTTTCTGCTGCGGTGATAGCAGCTTTCATATCACCGGTATGACCAACCATATCGGTGTTTGCATAATTAAGACAAATGAAATTGGGTTGAAAGTTTTCAATAGTTTGGATAATCTTTTCTGTCACCGTATCTGCACTCATTTCAGGTTGTAAATCATACGTAGCAACCTTCGGTGAATCCACCATTATTCGATTTTCACCTGTAAAAGGAGCTTCTTGACCACCAGAAAAAAAGAAGGTAACATGTGGATATTTTTCAGTTTCCGCTATTCTAATTTGAGAATATTCTGCATTCGAAATTACTTCGCCAAGCGTCTGTTTTAAATTATCTTTTGGGAAAGCTACTTTTACATTTTTAAAATTTTCGTCGTAACGAGTCATCGTAACGTAATGCAATGGTAATTTAGTCATTCCAAAATCAGGAAAATCTTGTTGTGTCAACGCTTCTGTAATTTCGCGTGGACGATCTGTTCTGAAATTATAAAAAATGACTACATCGTCTGCCTGAATTTTAGCAATAGGTTGACCATCTGAATCAACACAAATTAGCGGCTTGATAAACTCATCGGTAATATCTTCTTGATAACTTTGAGTTACTGCAGCAACAGGATCTTGCGTAGCGGTACCGGTCCCGTTTACCATTAAATCGTAAGCCAACTTAATTCGTTCCCAACGTTTGTCTCGATCCATCGCATAGTACCGACCAATCACACTGGCAATTTCTATAGGCTTGCCTTTTAGGTAAGTTTGTAAGTCATTCAAATAACTACTACCACTTTTAGGGTCTACGTCTCGTCCATCTAGGAAGGCGTGGACATAACTATTTTTAACGCCTTTTTTTTCTGCAATATCACACAATGCTCGCAAGTGACTGGTGTGCGCATGTACACCACCGTCGGAGAGTAATCCAATAAAATGAACTGATTTATTATTTTCATTAGCATAATCCATCGCATCAGAAAAAATAGGATGTGTATAGAATTCCTGATCGGCTATAGACTTATTTATTTTAGCAAAGTCTTGATACACTATTCGACCCGCACCAATATTTAAATGCCCCACTTCAGAGTTTCCCATTTGACCAGCTGGCAATCCCACTTCTTCGCCGTAAGTGACTAAGGTACTATTGGGGTAGTTTTTGCATAGATGGTTTACAAAGGGTGTGTTAGCTTGTGCTAGTGCGCTTGTTTTATCATCTGGACTGATTCCCCAACCGTCGAGGATTACTAATAATGCGTGTTTTTCGTTCATGTTTTCTTAAATAAATACTGTTTCGAACTAGGTAAAAGCTAAAAAGGAGCTGTTAATAATTTGAGTAATTATAGAATTTTGGTAATATTTTGATAGGAGGAATCGTTTGTTAGGTGACTATTCCGGCCCTAAAAGTAGGCAAAAAGGAGGATTCTTCTTTTGGAAATGGTACATTTAGGAAATAATTAAGAGAAAAAGAGGTGACAAAGCCACCTTATTTTCGTTTAAATAGGTGAAGCTGTGAAGCAGTTTCAAGAAGTCTAGTACTTAAATTTTGTTCTAGGGATGCCTGGAACACTCACGAAAACAATAATGATGAAATCAATTATTTTTTTGATGCTATTTACTCCAGCTCTGATTGCTGGCCCCGCTAATTTAGGGAAGATAGCCAACGCGATCAGTAGTGGAGACGCAGTTGCACTAGCTGAGCATTTTGATGAGGATGTTGAAATGACGGTTCTGGATGAGATTAACTTATACAGCAAAGCGGAAGCAGAAACTGCTGTAAAAGATTTTTTTACTAATAACGCCCCTAAGAAATATACCCAAGTACATCAGGGTGCTTCTCAAGGAGCGGGTGGTCAATACTGCATCGGAGTTTTGGAAACAGCGGCGCAAAAATTTCGCGTCATGATCTACCTAGAAAAAGTAGGGGATCGATTTTTAATAAAAGAACTTAAATTCGAAGAGGAATAAGCACCTCTTTTATGTAATAACAATATCCCGAAAGCAGTTAGATCTGCTTTCGGGATTTTTCTTCTACTCCATATCCAAAGAGTGCAAAATCATATTTCGCAGGATCATTGGCATCGAAGACCCGAAGTTGTTCCGTCAATTCTACCACGGTTCTCCAGTCTCGTTGTTTTCTTTTTATCAATCCGAATTTTCGAGCTATTCGCTCAACGTGTACATCTAATGGAATCATTAGTTGTGATGGTTTAATGGTATTCCAAATGCCGAAATCTACGCCCATTTCGTCTTTTCTGACCATCCATCGGAGAAACATATTTAATCGCTTACAAGTGGATTTTCGCACGGGAGTAGCAACATGTTTACGGGTTCGTTGTGGACTATCGGGTAGATTGAAAAACAATTCGTGAAATCCAGAAAGGGCAGGGGAGATATCAGGGCTGTCTGCTTCTATAAATTGGGAGAATCCAAATTCTAGAGATTTATGTTGACGATAGTATTGTTGAAAAAATTCTAAAAAGTAAAGGGTATCTGTGGGTTGAAATGTTCTATGTTTGAATGCTAAAAAAGGCTCCCGTTCTTCTTCGCTATGATTGACAATAAATTCATAAGGACTTTCACCCATTAAACCAAAAAGCTCTGTTGCTTTATTAATAATGGTTACTCTTTGACCCCAAGCAAGCATGGAAGTCCAAAAAGCAGTTATTTCTATATCTTGAGGACGAGAATAGCGATGAGGGATACTGATTGGATCGTCTTTGATAAAACCGGGAACATTATAAGTATGGACGTATTGGTCGAGGATTTCCTTTATTTCCATGATAATCTGTCTATTGTAGCCTATTGTTTTTTAATTGGAAAAATGCCTACTATTCGGCGAAAGGAGTATTATTTTTTGGTGAGCCAGCAATTATTTGTAATTTCGTCAGGTAATTTTTTAAAACAACCTTTATGACGGCTACATTCACATACACTTTGCTGCTTGCTTTTATTTTATTAGGGAAAAAAGCATTTAATAAATTCAATCGATAATTGCGATTCTAGTTATTAGGCTTGCGATAACGATCTAGTCTCAATAATCCCATTTTCTGCATAAAATGTTGCCCAGAAACTCTTAGCACTCCCAATCCATATTTGGCACTCCGCTGAAAATTAATCGAAGAAGCTTCCTCAAAATATTTAGTTGGACAAGTAACCTCCGCAATTTGATAACCGTGGAAAATAATTTGTGACAACATCTCATTGTCAAAGACAAAATCATCGTCATTTGCATTAAAATCAATACCCTCTAATACCTCTCGACTAAAAGCTCGGTAACCAGTATGATATTCTGATAACTTATAATTGACCAATAGGTTTTGTGTAAAGGTTAGTAAGCGATTGGCTACAAACTTATAGAAAGGCATTCCTCCTGCCAAAGCTCCTTTTCCTAGAATTCGAGAACCTAAGACGACTGGAAATAAATCTTCTCCAATAATATTCACCATCGAAGGAATCAACAAAGGAGTATACTGATAATCGGGATGAAGCATGATGACAATGTCACCACCAATTTCGAGGGCTTTATTGTAAAGTGATTTTTGATTGCCACCATATCCTTTATTGTTTTGGTGAACAATCACGTGCTCAATACCGATAGAACGGGCCAGTTCACTGGTATTGTCCTTACTGGCATCATCACAGAGAATTACCTCATCAACCAAGTCAAATGGAATCTCGCGGTACGTTTTCTCGAGGGTAAGTGCTGCGTTGTAGGCAGGTAGCACGACCACCACTTTTTTACCTTTATACATAGTTTGTTTATTCTTCTTCGGACTTAGCCGGAGCTTTTTTAGTTTTCTTTTCCTCCTTTACTTCTTTTACCTCTTCTTCTTTTTTATCTTCGATAGAGAGCAATTTGCGCTCATTCAGAAAGTTAAACCATTTGATGACCTTCTTCATATCACTCAAATAAACCCGATCTTCATCATAGTCTGGTAGAATTTCTTTGAAGTAGCTAATCACTTCTGCTGGTTTAGAATTATGTGGAATCGGAGCGACCGTAGCCGATTTATTAATCATGGTTGTAAAAATCGTATCCAACTCTTCCGTATCATCTTGTGTGTAGATGCCAATAGAAGCTAGTGGTGTAAATTGATGCTTACGAGCAGAAACAAATTTTCTTTTTCCGCTATCTAGGTCTTCAACGATTAGTCCGTTACTGCGATTAGCAGCCATCTTATATACGCCTGGAAGGCCACTCACCGCTACAAAATCTTCGAGATTCATGTATTATTTCTTTTTGAAGTATTTAATGGAATTAAGTTTGTCTATTTTAGAGTCGCAAAATTACGAAAACTAAAGGGCTTAATGGCTAATCTCGAAGCCAAAATCTAAAGACTGTTTAATTTTTGGAACTTATTCTTTTACTTTTAATCGGTGTTTAGAATTCCCCGTACCCTTGGGTCGGGGATGAATAAACTGCCCGAAAGGGCAAACTAAAGATACTGTTAGAATAAAACTTTTTGTTGTTTTTTAAATAAACTTTTTGTATTTTTATGTCATGTTAAAGGCATATAAATATCGACTTTTTCCAACTCAAAAGCAATCAGACTTACTTGCGAAGCATTTTGGTCACTGTCGTTTTATTTATAATCACTTTCTGGGAAAATCTATTACCGAATTTAAAGAAAATAATCGTCCTTGGAATCGTTTTGAATATCAAAGCGAAATTCCAAAAATGAAAAAAACGGACCAACCCTG
>CALGJS010000521.1 GCA_937927835.1 uncultured Saprospiraceae bacterium
TAAGATTTTAATAGTACCGTAACTTTTGAAAAATCAATATTTTTCATTAATTAGAGAGCATTTTTTGCCTGTTAGCTGGTTTGCCTGTTGGCTAGTTAGCTTCCCTTTAACGTATTTTACGAATAAAGAAAGCCAACTAGCTAACCAGCAAACAGGCTAACTAGCCAAATTTATATTGCACTCATCTCCTAATTAAAAATTACCGTACCATTGAGCAAAAAACATAGAAATAATACACGAACAGTTAAAATTTGTACTTTTTTGTAAGACTTTTAGGAAAAACACCAATACTATCCTTGCAGTAAGAAATTGGACCTTTTTTATTAATTTTCCTCTTTTATTTGTAATCGACTAAAATTTGCGTGAAAGAAGTTTTAAAAAAACAATTGAGACCATGTCTGAAATAAACATAAAATCCAGCCATCTCACAGGAGCAGAAATTTCTTGGTTTGCGCCAATTTGTAATGGAGATACTGAGTTTATGGGAGAAATGAATAATCAGTATAAAAGTAATTGGGAAAACGCTTCCAATATCTTACTTACAGCAGACCAATTGGGCTATAAAAATATTCTATGTCCTTCCTCCTATCAAGTTGGGCAAGACACCATGAGTTTTGTCAGTGCAGTTGCTCCGTTGACCAAGAACATTAATTTGCTGGCAGCAGTTCGTTGTGGAGAAATACATCCGCCAATGCTCGCTCGCGCCATTGCTACGCTTGATCATATCCTGAAAGGGCGGTTGACGATTAATATTATCAGTTCTGATTTGCCTGGAACGAAGTTAGATTCTGCAATTCGCTATGCACGTTCAAGAGAAGTGATCGAAATTTTAAAACAAGCGTGGACGCAAGATGTCATAGATTTTCAAGGAAAGTATTATCAATTAAATCTTCCGGCTGCGCCCTGTAAACCCTATCAGCAAAACGGAGGACCACTACTCTATTTTGGTGGCTATTCTCCTCCAGGAGTAGATCTATGCGCTGAGCATTGTGATGTTTATCTGATGTGGCCAGAAACAGAAACTCGGTTATTAGAATTGATGACCAATATTAGTCGAAAGGCCGCGGAATATCACCGAGCCGTAGACTTTGGATTAAGGATTCATGTCATCGTTAGAGAGACAGAAAAAGAAGCGCGCGACTATGCGGATCAACTAATGTCTAAACTTGAACCAGAGAAAGGAAAAGAAATCAGAGAACGAGCACTTGACGCAAAATCTTATGGAGTATCTAGACAAGCAGAAATGAGAGAGATCGCCGATCAAAAAGGATATGTTGAACCCAATTTATGGACAGGTATTGGACGAGCACGATCAGGATGTGGTGCAGCATTGGTTGGTACGCCTAATCAGATTGTAGCAAAAATTCAAAGATACATGGATATGGGAATTCGGGCTTTTATATTTTCTGGATATCCTCACTTAGATGAATGTAAGCGGTTTGCGGAAATGGTTTTACCTACGTTAAAAACATTGTCATTGCCAGTTAAGCTTGGTAGAATTCCTAAAGAAACTCCGGCGACTCCATTAGGAGCTGGGCAGCGGAAGTAGTTTTTGGCATCTTAAGAGACTATAGCACACGAACGATTAATTAGCATCCCATTTCTTGATACTTGCTTTTACTTGCTCAATACTCCATTCTAGAACTTGAGCAATCGTCTCAATAGAATGGCCCGCTTTGAACATTCTCCATGCAGTCTTGCTTAATACTTCTTCACGGCCTTCCTGGCGACCTTTCTCTTTTCCTTGCAAGAAAAGACCATCTTTTTCAACATCATATAAGATAGGCATAGTTGTTAATTTTTGTGAAACAATTTTTTCTAAGTTACGAATTCTAGCTAAGATAACCAATTGGTTAATGTACTTTGTCAGCTTTTCTTTAGAATTTGTAAGATTTTTTAGGCTTTTTAGAATATCAGTAAGTACTTTTTCTAGTTGATCTATTTTAAAATCACCCAATAAAGCCATGACAACTACTTCTGGAATCTGAGAGCTTATCAACTGATTAGAATCGATTTCAGAGATATTAATCATATCAAAACCAGAAAAGATAAGATCTGGTTCAAGTAAAGAATTCATTGTTGATTTTCGTTTTCCCAAGTAAACGACAATATGTCGGATTGGCAGTTTGTGCCGCCGATAAATCAGGCCATGATATTCTTGCATACGAGCCAGCATTTCTGGATTATTCTTCGTTTGAAACTCCAGATGTAAAAGACTTTCTTTTCCTTGATGATCATAAATTTTATATAAACAATCCACCTCTCGTTCCATTGTCTTTGCCATTTTAAATTCTAACGGCTCGTATCTAACAATATCAATACCTAATTGTAATTCTATTAGTGGAATAAAAATACTAGAAGTATTTTCCCGAAAAATTCGATCATAGATATTCCCTGAACGTTTCTGCTTTTTTCCTTTTTTATTGGGCAGTTTAGCCATAATAAATACATTAAAATTGAGTAATTTATTCCTAATAACGCTTGACGAATTTTAAATCATTCAACTTGATTTAAACCGACATTCTATATTTTTACTCAATTTATCTTCGGAAGAGTCACTATTCATTTTGAACAGCCCGAAGTAGGAAAATATTAACCTAAAATGAAAATAGGCTTTGGTGCAAAGATAGAAAATTAAACAAATAAAACAAATTGTATTTTATTAAAAAACTACAAAACAATTGATTATTGAAAATAATTATCTCAATTAACCAAAAAAATGGGCCTGAAGTAATGAATACTTCAAGCCCATTTTATGTAATAAATCAATATGATTTATTTTACATCGATCAATTCTACCTCAAAAACCAAAGTAGCGTTAGGTCCAATATTTGGTGGAGAACCACGCTCTCCATACGCCAAGTTACCAGGAATCCAGAAACGGAATTTGCTTCCTTCGCCCATTAATTGAACCCCTTCGGTCCAACCGACAATCACTTGATTAAGGCCAAAAGTAACAGGCTGTCCTCGCTCGATAGAGCTATCAAAAACAGTTCCGTCTAACAGTTTACCTTCATAGTGAACTTCTACCTTATCAGTAGCGGCAGGCTTCTTACCACTACCAGTTTTAAGTACTTTATACTGAAGACCAGAAGCAGTTGTTTTTACTCCTTCGACCTTTCCGTTTTCTGCTAAGAAAGCAGCACCTGCTGCCTCATTGGCTTGACCTTCAATAGCTGCTTTTTTGATAGAAGCAGCTTGCATTTGAGCAGTAAATTTGGTAACCTGACCAGCGATAGTCAAACTATCCATCAGTGGGTTTTCGTTATTTAAATCTCGGCTACCAGCGCCGAACTGAGCACCATCTAACTCCATCCCCATTGATTCCATTTGGAAAGAAAAATCTTGACCAATAGCTAAAGAAACACTATCAACACTAAAGCTGAATGGTTTATCTTTTGAGGCAGGATCTCTTTGTTTCATCATCATTTCCATTTGGAATTGATCAATCAATTTTCGAGATGCTTCGTTGGTAAGGCCTTGATCATTTAATTGATCTTCAAAACCTTTTTGTAGCATATCTGCATTGAGTTTCATTCCCTGCATTTTCATGTTTTGGGAAAGGTAATTTCCAATAGCGTAGGACATACTGTCTTTTGCAGTGGCGAGTTTTGAATTACTAGAACCTCCACTGGTTCCACCTCCACCACAGGCAGAGAATATTAGCAATAAGCTCACACAAAAGCCTCCAGTGAGGATTAATTTTTTCATGTAATTTTTAATTTTGATAATAAAAAGATAAAGTTTTTTAATAACTCCAAAAGGAGCCTACCTCTAAAGAAAATCTTTCAAATCCCCGCCTGACCGATGGTCAATCGAGCTGGAAGCCCTTTTTTTGATTCTATCCCGAAAGCGTTGGTAATGGTCGAAAAAAGGCTAAAATTTGGCGAATTCTAATTAGTTCGTAGGTAATTGGGGAGTTTTTAAAGAACTTCGGCGCAAGCTACCAAGATTTTGGGGATTATTGCCAGATATTGACTTCCATTTCTAAACTAATTTTGAATTTTTGACGTACAGATTCCTGAATTTTCAGGGCAAGTGCATGAATTTCAGCTCCTTTGGCCTTACCATAGTTCACCAATACCAATGCTTGACGAACGTGGGTGCCAGTTTCTCCAATTCGTTTTCCTTTCCAACCACAACGCTCAATCAACCAAGCTGCGGGTAATTTTTCGGTGCCATCTAATTGTGGATAATGAGGAATGTCTGAATATTTCGTTTGTAGCTCTGTAAAAGATTTCGCGTCAATAACTGGGTTTTTAAAAAAGCTTCCAGCATTGCCAATTTCTTTTGGATCAGGAAGTTTTTCAGAACGAATTTTTATCACTGCATTACTAATATCTTGAATGGTAGGTTGATCGATGTCTGCAGCAGCCAGCACGTTTTTTATGGCTCCGTAGGAAAGTCGAAGTCGATGTGGTGGTTTAGATAGTTTAAACCAGACTTTAGTTATGATATATTTTCCTTTTAATTTATTTTTAAAAACACTATTACGGTACCCAAATGCTAATGCTTTTTTCCGAAAGACCTTTACTTTTCCAGTCGCTATTTCTACAGCTTCTAGTTTGTGAAAAACATCTTTAATTTCTACACCATATGCTCCAATATTTTGCATAGGAGAAGCGCCGACCGTTCCTGGTATTAAGGATAAATTTTCCAGACCTCCCAGATCATTTTCTACTGAAAACAAAACCAATTGATGCCAATTCACACCACCGCCTGCGGAGAGATAAACGGCGTGTTTAAACTTTCGTTCAATTTTTATTTCTGGAATAGACATCTTTAATACCACTCCTTTTAAATCATTCAATAAGAGAATATTAGAACCACCTCCAAGAATATAAAAAGGCTTTTTCAATTCTTTCAGCACGGCACGTAATTGTGGAACAGCATTTATTTCAATTATCTTTTCAGCATCTGCTTCGATGCCAAAAGTATTAAAAGTACGTAATGATTTATTCATGTAAAAGGTGTGGATAAGCGATTTCAAAACCCCAAAGTCCCTTTTTGATAGGCAGCAGCACACGGTCTCCTTTTTGGTTTTCTTGATAAATCGGGGTTTTGGTAGTTAACCGAATAACCGTTCCCTTTCGAACGACAAAAGCATAATAGCCATCGGGATTTTCTTGAGGAATTTTGCCAAATCTACTTTCGTTAAAAGCATCATTTTTTACAAACTCGACCGACTCTTCCATTGGACTACTAAAGGCACCAAGTCGATTGGTCATGCTAAAAATCAATGGCATCAGCATGGCTCCAATTACCATCATGCCGATAGTTAGTTGAAATTTTTCAATGATCTCCTGATCTTCTCGCATTAATTTATAGGCAACTCCCAAGCCAGCCAATAGGCCTAAAAACAAACCAATAAAGATTAATTTATTTCGATCAAAAGTATTGGCAAACCAAGAAAATTCATTTACATATAAAGAAATAAGAATAAAAAAACCGATCGCACCTGCAACGATTTTTTTAATATTATTTCTAGAAGACTCTGATTTGATGGACATGGTCTTTTTTTAGTTATTGGTCGTTTTAGTTTTTTTCAAAAACGATATAAAGACAAATTTAATAATAAAACGGAAAAATCTTGAGTACCAAGGTGGTTTTGGGGGGTTCATAGTTGTTGGCGTCTCCGTGGAATGACTGAATAAACTGAGAAGGTAATACTTTTTAATTGTTAGAAATTAATTTTTTGAGCAATCAATTCAGATTGATAAAACAGCGTCATTCATTAGGATAAAAAAAATACCAAAAAAATATGATTTTTCCTTTGACAATCAGATAAAGGAATCATATATTTGCATCGCTTTAGAAGAAAGGCACCTTGACAATATGTCACTTGAAAAGGATCCGACCGACTCAAAACGAAGACGTTTAACCTGGTTTTTAAATTAAAAATCAGGTTAGACGGCCCCTTCGTCTATCGGTTAGGACGCCAGGTTTTCATCCTGGAAAGAGGGGTTCGATTCCCCTAGGGGCTGCTACAGCTTAAACCCTTGCAAATCAGAGATTTGTGAGGGTTTTTTATTTTATAATATGGTCTCTTAAACTTGTCAAATAGATTGATTATTTGGCTTCTTTCTCTTCAATTCCTATCTTTACCAAGACTGCTGCTGTGCTCTACAGCCCTCTTTGACGTATTTACTAAAGCCCCACTTTATGATTTTTATTAAAACTTTAATTGCTTTTTTTAGAGATCCAGAGTATCGAGATTTGATACTAACTAGTTTATTTATTCTTATAATGGGAATGTTTGCCTACCATTACCTTGAAGGTTGGAGCTACGTGGACTCCTTTTACTTTTCCCTTATCACCCTTACTACGGTGGGTTATGGTGATTTTTCGCCGCAGACTACCGCAGGGAAACTATTTACTATTTTTTATATTATCGTTGGGATTGGATTGATCTTATCCTTTATGAATACCTTTTTTATGTATTTTCAAAAACACAGAGAAAAGGAAAAAGAAATTAAGGTGTAGAAATGATGAAAATTAGTAGACCACTACTCCACTATCTTTGACCCATTTTCCCCAACGCTCGTTATAACCGTGGACTTTATTGGTTGGTTGATTTTCGCCACTGATCAATGGATAGCCCGCATTAATCCAACTGAAGATGCTACCATAAAGATTGTAGACCTTTTGGTAACCTGCTTTTTGTAGTTTTTCCCCTATCCGTTCGCTTCGGTATCCTACCGAGCAATAAGTAAGGACTTTGGCTTCTTTCGGAATCTCTTTTAGCCGTTTTATATCAAAATCATCATAACCAACCCAAATAGCACCTTCTAAATGGCTCACTTCATACTCTTCTTTCTCGCGGGTATCTAGAATGATATAATCTGCCTGATGGGCTTTTAGATCGGTTACAGTGATATCTGTCACTTTTCCGCTGGCCATCTTAGTGGCCATTTGATCAAATTCTGCATTGGTAAACTGTCCAGCTACTTTCGGTGCAGTGGTGCAATGAAGAAAGGTGATCGCAAAAAAAAGATATAGGTATTTCATTATTTT
>CALGJS010000522.1 GCA_937927835.1 uncultured Saprospiraceae bacterium
ATTTCCGGTGTAATGAAGAGGGAATCACCATTTTCATATAAACAGAACATTCTATTCAATTTGGGTATTTTTCTTACCTTTGTGGCCTTAATTTTACTTATGAGTCTATGGCTATTTTCTAGCGCTATTTAATATACAATCAATGAATTACAAAAAAATTAATAATATCACCGGCTGGGCAGTTTTTGCAATTGCGCTTATCGTCTATTATTTTTCTGCCGAAAGAGTAGGTAGTCTTTGGGATTGTGGTGAATTTATCACAGGAGCCTACAAACTTCAGGTAGTTCACCCACCGGGAGCACCGATCTTCCTATTAATTGGGCGAATGTTTACGTTCATTGCTGAAATTTTCTCTAGTAATCCAGAAGACATCTCTTTTGCCGTCAATATGCTCTCCGGTATTTGTAGTGCTTTTGCGGCCACTTTTGTGTGCTGGGTAACCACTATTTTAGGAAAATTAGTCTTGGTTGGTCGAGAAAACGATCCTACCGATAGCGAAACCATCGCATTGATGGGCGCAGGTGCGGTAGCAGGATTAACAACTGCCTTTTGTACTTCTATCTGGTTTTCTGCTGTGGAAGGTGAGGTATATGCCATGTCTACTTTCTTTACAGCTCTTACGCTTTGGGCGGCCATCAAATGGTATAGTTTGCCCAACGAAGCAGAACATGATCGTTGGTTGGTATTCTCCGTTTATGCAGCCGGTCTTTCTATGGGAGTTCACCTTTTAAGTTTACTGACTTTCCCTGCCTTAGCCTTATTCTATTATTTTAAAAAATATAAAAACCATAACCTCTTAGGGATGGCGGCAGCAGCAGCAATCGGAATTGTATTCGTAGCTGCTATTCAAACCCTAGTCATTACGGGTATTCCAAAACTATGGAGTATACTAGATTATATGATGGTCAATGGTCTAGGAATGCCGGTACACACAGGATTAATTCCACTCGTATTAATTTTATTCGGAGCCATCGCTGGTGGATTAAAATATGCACATAAAAAACAAAACGGTTTATTACAACAACTATTTGTCGCTTTTGCACTAGTTGTAATGGCTTTTTCTACGATTGGAATTGTAGTGATTCGTGCCAACGCAAATACGCCGATTAACATGAATAATCCAAGCGATGCAATGCGACTATTGCCTTATCTAAATCGTGAACAATATGGAGAAAGACCTTTACTAAAAGGGCCTCACTTTAATGCTCCTATTGCTAAAGTGAATACCGAAGATCGACTCGGACTGGTGGATGGTAAATACGAAAACGTAGAACTAAAAGCCTCTTACGAATACAATAGCCGAGACGAAATGTTATTCCCACGAATGGGACATCAGGATGAAGCTAGAAAAGAACTTTATAAACGCTGGATGAATGGTAAAAAATCCGATCCAACGATGGGAGATAATATTGCCTTCTTCTTCCGTTATCAAGTTCGCTGGATGTATTGGCGGTATTTTATGTGGAATTTCTCTGGCCGACAAAACGGCGAACAAGGTTTCTATGATTGGGATAAAAAGAGTGGAAACTGGATTACAGGAATCAACTTTATTGATAACGGGATGCTCGGTCTTCCGACTACCGATAACATGCCCAATTCCATGGGAAGCTCCAACGAAGGTCGCAACGCCTACTTTATGTTGCCATTCTTATTTGGATTATTGGGAATGTACTTCCACGCGAAAAATCGCAACAAAGATTTCTTAGCATTACTCACCCTGTTCATCATTACCGGACTCGGGATTATCGTATACTCCAACCAGCCTCCGAACGAACCTCGTGAACGAGATTATGTACTGGTCGGCTCGTTCTTTACTTATGCAATTTGGATTGGAATGGGTGTGCTGGCATTGTTTAGTATTTTGCGTGATAGAATGTCGCAAACAGCGGCGGCAGGTGTAGCGGGTGCGGTAATTATGATTGCACCATTATTGATGGGCTTTCAGAATTTTGACGATCATTCTCGTAAACACCATTCAGCGAGTCGAGATTATGCAAGTAATTTCCTTAACTCGTGCGAGCCTAATTCGATCATCTTTACTTATGGTGATAACGATACCTATCCACTTTGGTATGCACAAGAAGTAGAAGGAATTCGTACCGATGTTCGTGTGGTCAATTTAAGTTTGATCGCAGTAGATTGGTATATTGATCAACTCCGTCGGAAGGTAAATGATTCTCCTGCGATTGAGATGACGATTCCATCAAAAGCATATAGAGGTAAAAAACGACAACAGCTGTTTTTCCTTTCTGCGGAGAATCCAGAAATGCCGCTTAAGCGTGCCGTTGAGTTTATGGGTAAAGACAATCCACGTGCCGTTCAAGGTCGAACACTGGAAAGTTTTGTTCCTACTAGAAAGTATTTTATTCCAGTCAACCAACAACAAGTTCTTGCCAATGGTACTGTAAAACCACAGGATGCCAGCAAGATTTCAGGTCGATTAGATTTCACTTTCCCTCGTAGTAATTATATCCAAAAAGGAGAATTAGCTCTCCTCGATATTGTTGGAACTAATGCGTTCAAACGTCCTATTTATTTTGCGGTTACTTGTCGACCTTCTTCTCTTTTAGGGTTAGACAATTATCTTCAATTGGAAGGATTGTCGTTACGTTTAGTACCGATCAATTCTAAAGGAGATAATCGTTATGGAATGGTTGGAAAAGGTCGAGTAAATACCGAAGCTTTCTATAAGCACTTTACAGAAGACTTCCGTTTTGGTAATTTTGACAATATGGATTTATTCGTAGATCGTAGTTATGGACCAAGTGTTCAGACCATGCAAGTTGGGGTAATGCGCGCCAGTGAAGCCATGATCAACGAAGGTAAAAAGGAACAGGCGGTACAGCTAGTGGATACTTATTTTAAGAAGTTCCCGCACATGAATTTTACCTTTGATCGTTATACCATGTTCTTATTACAGAATATGATTCAAGCAGGTGGTTACCAACAAGCAAAACCATATATCGAAACCTTAGCAGCAGAAACTGCTGAACGTCTTGAATACTATATGTACAATATGGATCCAGATATGATTAGAAAAGGATTTAGTGATGACTTTAATACTTATCGAGGCATAATGGAAGAATTAAAACGAATTGTCGCAAGCCAAAAAGATACGGCCTTGATCAGTAAATTCGACGGTATGTTCAGTAAATATTCAGGTAAACAAGTTCCTAATTAAATGAAAGAAAAATCAATTGTTATCGGCGGTGACCACGCTGGATTTACTTATAAAGCCAGTATTATTAAAATGCTGGAAGAAATGAATTATTCGGTAAAAGATGTCGGAGCCTACTCCACTGATTCGGTGGACTATCCAGACTTTGCTCATCCACTAGCAAAGTGGATCGAAGAAGGAAAAGCACCATTAGGAATTACACTTTGTGGTAGTGGTAATGGTATTGCTATCGCAGCTAATAAGCATGCAGATATCCGAGCAGCACTTTGCTGGACGGAAGAACTAGCAGCATTGGCTCGACAACATAATAACGCCAATGTACTTTCCATTCCTGCTCGCTTTGTAACCAAACAACTGGCACTAAGAATGGTAAAAACTTTTTTAGACACTGCGTTTGAAGGTGGACGACATGCGCGTCGAGTTGATAAGATTCCTGTTTAATTTTTATAATGAAAAATGTGATAATAAATAATTAATAGTGCCTGCATACCGAAGAAGGTATGGCACTTTTACAAGTTGTTTATTATCATTAAATTAAAACTATATTACAAAAATATTTTCCTGACATGATGGTCAGGAAAATATTTTTTTTTATTTAGTATCTTTACTAAAGTTCAGAATACTACACCCTATTTTATTTAAAAATCAAAAATAATGATCCGTTTATTACTTTCTACTTTATTGATAAGCTTTGGCTGGAATCTTTTATTGGCACAAAGTCAGACTGCTAAAAAACCTAGTAAGGTGGAAGCCTTAGCCGCTACGATTACCAAAGAAGATATGCGTCGCCATCTAACCATCATTGCGTCGGACGAATTTGAAGGTCGCGAAACAGGAACGCCTGGTAATGATCTTGCGGCTCAATATTTAGCCAATCAGTTTATCGGAATGGGATTGCCAAAAATTGGTGATGATAATTCTTATTTTCAGAATGTCACCTTTACTTGGAATTCTTGGAGAGATTTAAAAATGAATATCAACGGTCAAGCCTTTCGACACAAAAAAGACTTTATTAGTTTTCCTACTCGTAATAGTGACTTACCAAATCTAACGACAGACGAGATATTGTTTTTAGGATATGGGATAGATGATGAACGCTACAGTGATTACGAAGGGGTGGATGTTACTGGGAAGGTCTTATTAATTTATAATAATGAACCACTAAAAAAGAACGGTAAATCTCGACTTACGGGTTCTAAAGAATTATCTGAATGGTCTACAGATTGGTCTAAAAAACTTCGTACTGCTCATCAAAAAGGCGCCAAAGCAGTATTGATTATTGATCATGAAATTAAAAAGATGTTGACCGAATCGCTTAAATTTTTAATTGGGTCACAGATTACATTAGGTCAGATGGATGATCCAAAAACCAATTTTGCGAATAGTGCTTTTATCTCTACAGATATGGCTAAAGCCATTATGGGTAGTAAATACAAGAAAGTAATTAAGGCGCGTAAAAAGATTCAAAAAAGAGGAAAAGCAAAAAACGTTTCATTACCTGTAAAGTTAATTCTCAATCAAGGAAAAGACGAAAGAAAATTAATCGGTCGTAACGTACTCGGCTATATCGAAGGAAGTGATCCAGTATTAAAAAAAGAGATTGTCGTCGTTTCAGCCCACTACGATCACCTCGGAAAACAAGGACCGGTTATCTATAACGGAGCAGATGATAATGGTTCTGGAACGACCACGGTACTGGAAGTTGCCGAAGCCATGTCTATCGCCAAAAGAAACGGAGAAGGCCCAAAACGAAGCGTC
>CALGJS010000523.1 GCA_937927835.1 uncultured Saprospiraceae bacterium
AATTAGTCGCTGTCAATCCGGTACCACCTTCCATCCAAGCAACTGCATAGTTAATACATTCATCATCATTGTCAATAGAAATTTCAATAGAACCATTTGCCAAATTTAGACACTCAGGAGTGATGTTTTCTAAGTGAACAAAAGGAACAATAGTACAGTCATCATTCGGTGTTGTAAAACAAGATTCATAAATACAACCATTAGCATCTGTGTATCGGATACAATAGGTTTCTTCTACGATAAACCCAACGCAACTCGCTCCTTGTTGTGAATTACCTATTATATCGGTAAGACAAAATTCACTACCGTCAGCATTTAAATAATCTACTTCTATAGGATAAGCTAACCCGCTAGCTCCTTCTATACCAATAGTAATCGTTTTAGTGTCACTAGGTCCATCCTGAAATCCATAAGTAAAATTATCTGCGTATCTTTCTTCTCCTGTTACTTCTATACAGCCTTGGAAATGACAGCAACCGTTATCATCTTGAATAACATAACAGTTTTGTCCTATCATAGCAGAATGAACTGATCCTCCCGACTGATAATCACCATTTACATCTAACCATCCAATTTTGAATTCTTCGTCAATTCCGTTTAGTTCGACAAAATAGTTTCCTTCACAATCTACATAAGATAATTCTGTAAAATTCTCTATCTCATCGCAATCTCCAGTTGACTCTATAAGGTTTGCACAATCAGTACAACTACTAAAAAAATCTTCTCCAACGAATGAAGGATTGTTATGCCAACTATTATTTCCACTTCTAGTTGGAATAAAAAGGTTATTTCCTAATGTATTCCCATTAGTTTCTTCATAAACATTTATAATACCATTTCCTGATTTATCTTCTCCTCTGAAATTAAATAAAATACACCCATCTACAAAATCATCAATATCGAATGTCCATATTAACGGATCCGTAGGGCTTGTAGTCATTTCATTCCACGCTGTATATTGTCCTCCTTCATATTTGTAGCGGATACTCATCTCCTCCATTGGCTCTGACATCAGTACACTAAATTGTACATCTGATACTGTATTATCATTATCAATTCTTGCTGACTGATTAGAAATCAATCCATCATTCAGTGTAGTTCCATTTTCGCTTTGAGTTCGAACATATTCAAATATAACTTCATTCTCTGAAGGGCCAGTTATATTCGGTAATATCTGAAATCTGTTAATAAAGGGTTGGAAGTTGTCGACAGTTATTTCATTAGCTGCATCATCCATGTTACCAGCTGCATCTAAAACAGTATAGTCAAGATCATAAACACCATCCATATAAATAGCATTTATTGGAATATCTGTCATTATATTCATATTACCTTCTTTAGATCTTGTTTTCCAAATACCATCATCTATAAGTTTATGTGAAAGCGTACGTTGATCTGTATTTAAACGATGCATTTTAATATAATCATGATTACCATACAAAATATTAGCACTAGCTCCAATAGCAGTATTATATTTATGATTAAAAAAAATCTCCCAGTTAGGTTTATACACTTGTTCTATCTCATCAAATTTAATCTTATATTTTAACTCATTATCGATATTATAACTACATTCATAGATACCTAAACCTTCACCTCTAATAATAACGTTATCTGTGTTATCTGTCACATCTGTATCTCTAACATGAATTGTTTGCAATATATTACCAAATACCGTAATCGATGTACTAGCATAATCATGAATATCGCCTTGACTATCTGCTCTATCTTTTTTATGGATTTTACAAGAATTAAAATGCCAAGCGGTTAAGCCATTTCCAGGATCAAAAATGACTCCAGACGTATTTCCTTGAGGTTCCAAAATAATATCGTTCAGTTCTACTTCAAAAACATCTACTGTTTCTGGTGGAAGGTTCTCATATTCCAAATAAGAATTATTTAATGGATCAACAAGAGACCAGCCACACCCACTAATACAGTCTCTTACCCACATTTCAAAGTGAAGATGTCCTCCTGATATAATTTCTCCTATCGCTTGACCAGAATTGATTATATCACCATTTTCCAACTCATTCAAAGGGTTTACATCGTCTCCATATCTAACTATTTTATAATTACTCATTAGATCACCTTCAGTTTCAAATTCATGATTTGTTATCATAAATCCTATACCACCAGCTGCATTGTTAGATATTCTACCATCTAAAATAGCAAAATATTCATTGCCATCAGCTACATATAAATCTAATGCTCCATGAAAAGCAGTATGTTTTTCAGCAAATGTGGCGCTTATTTGATTGTAATTTGTTACAGTTTCACCAACTGGCCAAACTGGATTTTGACCAAAAACACAACTTAAAGAAATAAGATATATTATCGTTATTAGAATTAAACTAAAAAATTTCATAACTATACTTCTTTTTGTTTATTAAATTTTGCAACCGAATTTGTCTTCCTTGTATACTTAGCAAAAGAATATCTTTTTGAATTAATTGATATTTTATTTCTTTATTCTCTATATCTGTTATCACAAACTTACCACCTGTATCATAATATAAAAGTTTACGATGCTCATCAATGAAAAAATTATGGCCACTAATTTTTGTTACCAATGAATCATTTTCAAAAAGATACCCAAGGTTATTTTGTAGTATCCAGAAGTCCCCCGTTTCACTGATTATGGGTTTTCCATAACTTGTTCCCTTATCTTTAGTAATTTCATTAAAATTACCTTTCCGTACCAAACTACCATCTATTTTAAAGAAATAAAAATCACCACTTACACCATCACTAACACTAACAAATGTTTGTTCAGCATTAAATTCTACAAAAGGCATATTAAGTGACCTATCCAAAGTAGTCTTAGAAATAAAGATTCCATTACTATCAAAAAAAAACAATTCGTCTGTCACCCCTCCGTGGGGATAACCTACAGGAACAATTAAATAATTTCCGTCTTCAGTATATAAAAATCCAGTAGGACCTCGACCACTATGAACAGCTTCTGAAGTTCCTTCAATTTCAGCGTTTTTTGGGTCACCATACCAAAGTTCGCCTTTTCTGTCTTGCATAAGGTTTGATCTAATTTTTGGTTTTATCTTCAAAAAATTAGTTCTTAATGATTTACTTTTTTTTCTTTTATTATTCCTACCTTCTTCTCCTTGGATTTTAAAAAAAGGATATCCTATGACTTCTCCTGTTTTTGTATCAATAGAAAAATTCTGTGTTTCAGGACCGGCTGTTAATTTAAACTTTTCCTTCTCATCTATTAACTGAGCATTCCATTTTTTTATTGAATCATCATGTGACCGTGGATTCCTGTATTTAGTTAAAGTAGAATCTCTTGAAACGCCTTGATTTGTTCCTATAGTTGTAGTATTATCTTTTACCAATAGTTCTTTTTCAACCACTTTTGTTTTATTCTGAGTACAACTTAGTATCAACACTAGTCCGAAAAAATGGACCAAAATAGATCGAGAGCAATTAAATAAAGTCATAAAAATAAGTTTTGAATATTTTAAAGCATTATTTTGAGACAATACACTTTTTAGATTTTTCTTTTAGTACAAAATCTAAAAACTGACAATCTTGACCATTATTATCATTTACATATTCTTCCTTCCCTGTAAATCACCTAAAATATCATAAGTCAATTCCAGGTCTTTTAATATCGACAAAGAAGGCGATTATATCAGTCTCTTACTTTCAAACTATCAGCTAAAGGATTTTAGGAAAAACTCCATAATATAGTTAGTAATCAATATGATGATTTTAGATTAATTTATATTTTTTCAAACATTCTACGAGTAATTAAGTGCTCTGTTCTGTTTTTTCTCAAAAAAGTTAAATAGAGTTATTCTGAGAATCAATAGCTTTAATAAAAACTAATTACCACCACAAAACTACCCAACATCCTCCTCCCATTTTGAGGCAAAACGTGACTTTTTGAGACATTTTGAGACATCTCAAAAATCAAAAAGCAATACGATCTCTATTTTCATTTCCAAAACCTCGCGGCTTTCCTAATATTTTATAGATTCGCTCTTGATCTTCTGCATTTACCAATCCTCTCTTTAAAACAATACCTGCCGATTTTAATTTTCGATAAAGTGTTTCTCGAACAATGCCGTATTCCTGAGCGATTTCTTGACGTGTTTTTAGTTTCATAATAGTATATTTTTTGATTAAGTAATGGTCATGTTAAAATACTTTACCAGCAATCCTATTTTCCAATCTGCTGCCCAAGGCACTAAGTATTAGACATAGCTTAGCTAGGGCAACTCTAAGGAGTTTACCAGTGTTGCTTATCCATAAGGAGTTGCTTTAAAAGCACTCCCTATAGAATCGCAGTTACCGTTATCTAGACGACAAGTCTACGATAACCGATTAGAAATCAACTTTTCTCTCTTACTTATTTTTTTGTACAGTGTGAAGAATCATAAGTCAGACATCTTTCGACTTATGATTATTTAGAACGGTCTAAAAACCTTGATGAGATAAATATAAACAATACTTTTCAAAAAAAAAAAAAAAAAAACGAAAAAAATTTAACAAAACACTCAAAACAAGTATCATGTTTTCCTTAACCAGGTTTACCAAACCCTCTTCAATTGGTGAAGAGGTTTGGTAAGTCTTTACTACATTTCTCAAAAAAATCCGCATATCTGCCAGCCCGTCCGCTTACGCGGTGCCTTCCCTCGTCGCGCTGTCGCACGCCGCCCTCCTTTCAGTCAGGATCGGTCAGTTATGCACATCAATCAATCCGCACTACCTTCCCCAAATTCCACCAAGCTCCACTCTGACGATCTTCAACTCGAACTAAATATAATCCACTTAAGAGGTCACTCACGTCTAGCTCAATTTCCAAATCATCAGATATTTTTTGAGCCACTAAATTCCCTAACAAATCATATATTTCTAACTTTATACTTCTGTTATTTGAATTTTCAATCAATAAATTTTCGTTGACCAACGTATTAATTAATCGAATATCATCCGGTATAATTTCATCTAAATTTGTGGTAATAAAAATCTCACAATCGTCACTTATTGGATTCAATTCAATAGGTTGACCAGGTGTAAGATCTCTACCTGCAAAAGCAGGATAATCCGTACCATAGCGCGTAACCCGAAACGTATTATTGCCCGCTGAACTATTGCCCTGACTGATTGGACCGCTATTCCGATGTACCGGATTGATATAGCGCCATACCGTTTCCTCTGCCAGCGTAATTTCCGTAAACTCACCGGAGATACCTTCACAAATTAAAATATTATCGTTCGGTAACGCATGTGCACCAGAAATACGCACGGAGAAAAAATCTGGACGGGTATACGTCCAACTAAGTGCTGATGGGCCATAGGCTTCCGTTCCGATCAAATCATAACTATTGTCGTTATTCAAAGGTGGCTGCCAAATATCGATGGCAGACTGCTCATCAAATTTTTGATTATTAAAAACCATCAACTGCCCTTCGTATGGATGTCCTGCCGGCAACCAACGTATATCATGTTGATCAAATAAAGTCTGATCCATCGCTTCCCCACGGTCATAAGCCAGTGGATTCCCCCAACGGTATAACAAATCTCCTCCTTTACCTGCATCTCCTCCTTCGTGTCCCGCAGCCTCCGCAGTGGTCGTGCTATGATCAATAATCCAGACCTCATCAAAACGGTGCGCACTGATCGCAATCTGATCCAGATCGGCATTATAACTAATCGCATTGACGTGATTCCAGTCCGCCTGATTATTCCCCGGTGGATAATTAAAATTGACCAGCTCGGGATGATCTGCCACCACCCCAAAATTTTCTTTAGTATTATCAAAATCCTGCACCAGATGATCCCGCAGATGCCACTCCCAAACCCAGTTAGCACCGGAAATTCCCACCATCTCAATCTCAATAATTTGTTCCGGCCAAATTCCATCGTCCGTGACCATTGCCGTATTTCTTCCTCCCGCAATCGCCTCATCGGGTGTCATTCGTTCCCAAGCAACGAGTAAAAAATTACCATTCGGCAACGGCTCAATATCGTGATGATGGTGATAATCAAAACTCGCATGATCATACGCCCACAACAAACTTCCTTCCCAGCTAAACAATTCAATCCGGCCGCCAATTCCACCACCAGTGAAATCGCCAGGAATCCGCGCCGTCCGCAATAAATTTCCATTCTCCAATAAATATAAAGAATTTCCCGGAGGATAATCACTCTGCCAGGTATGCACCAAATCTCCACAATTGTCCATCAGATAGGTCGTTTCGTTATTACTAAAAAGCGTATAGCCATTATAAGCTTCGGGACTATTCTGAAATAATCCAACGGTTTGCTGTGCCGGAAGCAATTGGACCATCAATAGGCAAACAATTAAACAGGAGATTCGTAAATATTTTGACATAGTTTCTTTTGGACTTGAAATCGTTTAAAAAGCTACTTTTTACGTAAAGGTCTTCTTATTATTCAAAAAATAATCATAAAAAATGGCAAGTGGTCGTCAAAGTTCTAAAAAAGCAATATTTTCACCTTCGGAAATCAAAGGCTCGATAATTTTTCACCTATGAGTGAATGATAAATAAGGTCTTGCTGGTTAGCCTGTTTGCTGGCTAACGGGCAAACCAGCCAACCAGCAATCACCATATTAAACAATATAATTATCACCCTCTAATTTTCCTAAAAATTACTGTTCCATTAAGCGCAGAGAAAATGGCAAAATCATCTAAAAATAAAAAACAATCAAAGCGCACTCCTGAAAAGCGTGCCACCTCTACGGGATCAAACAACCTGATACCTTCCTCAAGGATCGTATCGGCATTATTAATGGTTTTCTGTTTTTTACTTTACGGAAATACCCTCAACCACGATTACACACAGGACGACGCCATCGTGATCACGGATAATATGTATACGCAAAAAGGTATCGCAGGAATTCCTGGAATTTTAAAGTATGATACATTTAAAGGCTTTTTTAAAGTAGAAGGCAAAGACAAACTCGTTAGTGGAGGTCGTTATCGTCCTTTTACGTTGATCATGTTTGCGATAGAATGGCAATTATTCAAAAAGAAAAAACTGACGGAGACTGGGCAAGTTGCTAAAGATGCTAATGGAAATACCTTGTATGTAGGAAGACCATTTGTTGGACATTTTGTCAACATCCTACTCTACGGCCTCACCACGATTTTAGTATATCTTTTAATTTTAAACTTATTAGGAACAGGTCGTTCTGATATGAGGGCCTTTACGGTCGCATTGATTGCTGCGCTTATATTTGCCGCACATCCACTGCACACCGAAGCGGTTTCCAATATCAAAGGCCGAGATGAAATTCTGACTTTATTAGGTGCTTTAGCCGCAGCCTATTATTCCCTAATAGCTTTTTATAAAAAAAATAACACCCTCGAAATTGCTGTTTTTGTTTGCTTTTTTATTGCTTTGATGTCAAAAGAAAATGCCATTACTTTTCTTGGCGTAGTTCCATTAATGTACTGGTTCTTTACAGATGCGAAGATGGGAACGATTGTCAAAAAGACGGCACCATTTTTTGCTGCGGCTGTTTTATTTTTGATGATTCGATTCAGTATTTTGGGAGTAGACCTTGGAGATAATTCTCAGGAATTGATGAACAATCCATTCTTAAAAGTAGTCGGTAATCAGTATGTTGATTTTTCTTTTGGTGAGAAAATGGCGACGATTATTTTCACGCTTGGAAAATATTTACAATTACTCTTTTTCCCTCATCCACTAACACATGATTATTATCCTCGCCATGTGGAGATCATGAGCTTTGGAAATATAAAAGTAATCCTGAGTCTTCTTGCTTATGTCGCTATGACGATCTATGCTATTATTGGTTTAAGAAAAAAAGACCCGATCAGTTTTGGAATCATTTTCTTCTTGATGACGACTTCTATTATTTCCAATATCGTTTTCCCTGTCGGAACAAATATGTCTGAACGTTTTATGTTTATGCCTTCTGTTGGCTTCACCTTTATCTTGGGAATTCTAGGTTGGCGTTTGGCTAAAAAACTAAACAAAGAAAAATCAATTAATAGTATTTCACAATTAACCATGCTATTGGGAATTACAGCTTTTGTAACCGTCGCGTTTGGAATCAAAACCGTCGTTCGAAATATAGCTTGGAAAGACAATTACACGTTATTTACGACAGATATCGAAACGTCTAAAAATAGTGCAAAGCTTCGCAATGCCGTCGGTGGAGAAATGATTGCAAAATCTTCCGCACCCCAAAATCAAAACAAACAAACAGAGATGTTGCGTACCGCCCAAGTACATCTTCAAGAAGCGATAAAAATTCATCCAAATTATAAAGCATCTTATTTATTATTGGGCAATAGTTCTAATTATCTAAAAGAATACGAAAAAGCCATTCAGTATTATAACCAAGTATTGGCCATTGATGCAAATGATGAAAATGGATTCAACAACTTAGGAATCACCTATCGTGATGCAGGAAAATTCTACGGTGAAAAAGGCGATTTTGCAAAAGCTGAAAAATACTTATCCAAAGCCCTCGAAATGCGAGGCGATGAATACGAAATTCTAAGACTCCTCGGCGTACTTAACGGCACCCGTGGCAATCATGCAATAGCCATTCAATATTTCCAAAAAGCCGTCAACAAAGAACCCAAAAATGCACAAGCACTCTTCAATTTAAGTGCTGCTTATCAATATGGAAACGACCTCGAAAACGCTCAAAAATATTTACAACAAGCTCGAGCTATTGATCCGAATATTGGACAGTAAGAGCAAGTTTTGAGTTTTGGGTTAGTGAGCCTGCCTGCCGGAAGGCAGGTTTTGG